>CAIXTG010000028.1 GCA_903922325.1 uncultured Actinomycetes bacterium | reverse complement strand
TGGGAACCCTGATTGGATTCTTATTAGCTTATGCACAAACTCGCCTACAATTTCGTGGCAAAAAGTTACTCCATATAATTTGTTTGGTTCCACTAATTTCCCCTCCCTTTGCTTTCGCTACAGCAGTCATTGTGCTATTCGGCCGTAGCGGCATGATTACTAGCGATCTACTGGGAATGCGCCCAACTCTTTACGGCTATCCAGGTTTATTAATTGTGCTTACAACTTCATTCTTCCCAGTTGCATACATGAACTTATTGGGCATGATGAAGAATCTCGATCCTTCACTTGATGAAGCAGCAGCAAGCTTAGGTTCTTCTAAATTTAGAGTGTTCCGTAAAGTAACTTTCCCAATGTTGATACCTGGCATTGCTAGCTCATTTCTACTTCTCTTTGTTGAAGCCATTGCCGACTTAGCAAACCCACTTGTAATCGGTGGCGATTTCACGGTTTTATCTTCACGCGCATATATCGCGATTAACGGTGAATACGACGTTCCAGCTGGCGCTGCTTATTCCGCAATTCTTCTCGTGCCAGGGATGTTAGTTTTCTTAGTTCAGCGCTATTGGGGCCAGAAGAACAATGTTGTAACCGTTACCGGAAAGCCATCTGGACAAGTTAATTATGTAAAAAATCCATTAGCTAAGTTTGCGCTACTTATCATTCCAGTCTTAACCGCTGCTTTCATTGTCTTGGTATATCTGACCGTTATATTTGGTGGCTTTATAAAGATTCTTGGAGTAAACAACACATTTACGCTCGATTGGTTCCGCTACATCTTCAGTGGTATTGGTAATGATGCGATATTTAAAACAACCATCATGGCACTGATTGCTACGCCATTAGCTGGCTTATTGGGAATGATTCTTGCATGGCTGATTGTGCGAAAGCTAAAGCGTGGTCGCGAGTTAGTAGATGTACTTGGAATGCTCGGCATTGCTGTTCCTGGCACAGTTCTAGGTATTGGTTATGCAATCACCTTTAACCATGTACTCAAGTGGGGCGATACTTCGATACTGCCTCAACTAGCAGGTGGTGGTGCAATCTTTGGCGGCGCAACTGCGGTGATCATGATTTATGTAATTCGCTCTAGCCCAGCTGGTCAACGATCAGGCGTGGCCGCACTACAGCAAATTAACCCTGCCATTGACGAAGCCTCTTCTTCACTTGGAGCATCTGGCTTTAGAACTTTCCGAAAGATAACTCTGCCACTTATTAAAGGTGCGCTTTTAACGGGTTTAATGTTCGCCTTTGCCCGCTCAATGACCACACTTTCGGCAATCATCTTTATTACAACGCCTGATACACCAATTTTAACCTCGAAGATTTTGGCCGAGGTTGATGCTGGCCGCTATGGAGCCTCATTTGCTTTTTGCGACATTTTAATAGTTTTAGTTTTAACCGTAATGGGCATTATCAATCTCTTGGTACGCGGCAAGAACGAAAAAGTGCAATTGGCGCCCCTAACATGAAAATCTTAAAACATTCTTTTGAAATCAATCTACAAGTAGCAAACAAGGAGAAGGCGTAATGGCAAAAACAGCGGAGTCAACATCAAGTCGTCTTCAACTAAATAATCTGACTAAGGACTTTGGTCAAAAGGGCGAGAGCATTACTGCCGTCGACAACGTAACTCTTACAATCGAACCTGGCGAGTTCATAACCTTGCTTGGTCCTTCAGGTTGCGGAAAAACAACTACGTTGCGCATGATTGCGGGCTTTGAGACACCTACTAGTGGTGAAATCTTGCTTGATGGAAGCGATGTAAGCCGCTTAACACCAGATAAACGCCCAATGGGTATGGTGTTTCAGTCATACGCTTTATTCCCACATATGAGTGTTTATGAAAATGTTGCCTACGGTTTAAAAACTAACAAGACGCCTAACGATCAAATCAAACGTGAAGTTGCTGAAGTGCTTTCGATTATGAGTTTAGAAACTCTTGCTAATCGTGCTCCTAATCAGCTATCAGGCGGACAACAGCAACGTGTAGCCCTCGCTCGAGCAATGGTCATGAAGCCAAAGGTTCTTCTCTTTGATGAGCCGCTTAGCAATCTAGATGCGAAGCTTCGTGCCCAGATGCGGATTGAAATCCGCCAGCTTCAGCATCGTTTAGGAATTACCAGTATTTTCGTAACTCACGATCAAGATGAAGCAATGAGTATCTCTGATCGAATTGTGGTTATGCGTAATGCCAAGATCGAACAAGTAGGTACACCTGCTGAGATTTATCTTCGCCCTAAGTCAGTTTTCGTGGCAGATTTCGTGGGACGCTCAAACTTCCTTAAAGTTTCGGGCGTAAAAAGCAAAAGTAATGGCCGTGCCCAAGTAACGCTAAACGGTAAAGAGATCGAGGTCGGCGCTTCAGCTGATGCAATTTCATCGCCTTCTGCACTGCTTCTGGTTCGCCCAGAGTCAATCAAGGTGGAGAAATCTTCATCAACCGTTGCGAGCGATGGTTTTACCGAAGGAAAAGTCTCCCAAGTAGTTTTCTATGGCGAACATGTTGAATACACAATAGAGACTCAATCAGGTGAACTGATCGCAGTCGTTTCTAATCCAGTCTACGAAGAGATCGTTCCCGTTGGGTCGGTCGCCAAG
>CAIXTG010000027.1 GCA_903922325.1 uncultured Actinomycetes bacterium | reverse complement strand
TAAATAATATTCCAGTACAAATTGCGATCATTAATAACGAAAGCCTCGGCATGGTTCGCCAGTGGCAGACGCTCTTCTAGGAAGGTCGTTATTCAAACACCAGCCTTGATTCAAAGCGCGTTCCAAACTTCCCAATGTTGGCCGAAGCGATGGGTTGCGTTGGCTTAAGTTGCGAGCGTCCAGAAGATGTTGATGCCACAATTGAAAAAGCGATGAGCATTAATGATCAACCAGTTGTTGTTGATTTCCGAGTTCATCGCGATGCGATGGTGTGGCCAATGGTTGCTGCCGGAACTTCAAATGATGACATCATGATCGCGCGGGAAACTGCGCCTGACTGGGATTCACAGGAGTTATAAAAATGGCCCAACATACTCTCGAAGTTTTAGTTGAAAACTCACCAGGTGTCCTGGCTCGCGTTGCTGGTCTCTTCTCGCGTCGCGCTTACAACATCGAACGCCTAACCGTTGGCCCAACTGCCAACCCAGAAGTTTCTCAGATGGATATCGTCGTTAGCGTTGAGGGCCATGCCCTTGAGCAAGTTATCGCACAGCTCGATAAGTTGATTAACGTCATATCAATCAAGGAAATCAAGCCTGCTGAGGCGCCTGAAGTTCACGATACTCAACCTGATTATCAGAATTAATTACCCAACCAACCGACAAATAACCAAAAAATAAGGAGCACGACCAAATGGCAACTATGTATCACGAAGAAGATGCCGATCTATCGATTATTCAAGGACGCAAAGTTGCGATCATTGGTTACGGTTCACAAGGACACGCACACGCACTTAACTTGCGCGACAGCGGTGTCGATGTACGTGTCGGGCTAAAGGAAGGTTCACCATCACGCGCTAAGGCAGAACAAGAAGGTCTTCGCGTTACTAGCGTTGCCGAGGCAGTTAAGGAAGCAACTGTCATCATGATCTTGGCGCCAGATCACTTACAGCGTCACATCTACACCGATTCAATCTTGCCTAACCTTAAAGATGGCGATGCGTTGTTCTTCGGTCATGGTTTCAATATTCGTTTTGGTTACATCAAGCCATCAGCAGCTGTTGATGTTTGTATGGTTGCGCCAAAGGGCCCAGGTCACCTCGTACGTCGTGAGTACGCAGCTGGTCGCGGAGTTCCAGTAATTGTTGCTGTTGAACAAGATGCAACTGGCAACGCATGGCCACTAACACTTTCATACGCTAAGGCAATCGGCGGACTTCGTGCCGGCGGTATCTTGACCACATTTACCGAAGAAACTGAAACAGATCTATTCGGAGAGCAATCTGTTCTTTGTGGTGGCGCATCACAACTAGTTATGTACGGTTTTGAAGTACTTACTGAAGCTGGTTACCAGCCAGAAGTTGCTTACTTTGAATGTCTACACGAACTCAAGTTGATTGTTGACTTGATGTACGAAGGTGGAATCGCAAAGCAGCGTTGGTCAGTTTCTGATACTGCTGAATTCGGTGATTATGTTTCAGGCCCACGCGTTATCGATCCAAGCGTGAAGGCAAATATGCAGGCAGTTCTAGCTGATATCCAAAGCGGTTCTTTTGCTAAGCGCTTCATCGATGATCAAGAAGCTGGCGCCCCTGAATTTAAGTCACTTCGCGCTAAGGGCGAGTCACACCCAATCGAGGCCGTTGGGCGCGAACTCCGCAAGATGTTTAGCTGGATGAAGCAATCTGGCAACGATGATTACAAAGAAGGCAGTGCATCCCGTGGCTAAACCTGTTGTTTTAATTGCTGAAGAATTAAGCCCAGCAACGCTCGAAGCACTTGGTCCGGATTTTGAAGTTCGTCATTGCGACGGCGCAAACCGAGCCGAGCTGCTTCCAGCACTTGCTGCTGGGGTAGACGCGGTGTTGATTCGCTCTGCAACCAAAATGGATGCCGAAGCAATTGCAGCTGCTAAAGGTTTGAAAGTTATTGCACGTGCCGGTGTTGGTTTAGATAACGTTGACATTCCAGCATCAACTGCTGCCGGTGTCATGGTTGTTAACGCTCCAACTTCAAACATCGTTTCAGCTGCTGAATTAGCAATCGCGTTAATTTTGGCATCTGCTCGTTTTGTTTCACCAGCTCATGCAGCACTTCGTAATGGTAAGTGGGCACGTTCTAAGTACACCGGTGCTGAGTTATTTGAAAAGACTTTAGGCATTGTGGGATTTGGTCGCATTGGTCAACTAGTGGCACATCGCATGCAGGCATTTGGCATGAATGTGGTTGCTTATGATCCATATTTGCAACCAGCACGCGCCGCCCAACTTGGCGTAACTCTTATGGAACTCGATGATCTTTTAGCCGCTAGTGATTTCATCACGATTCACTTGCCAAAGACTAAAGAGACTGCCAACTTAATTGGTGTTGAGGCGCTTAAGAAAGTTAAGCCATCAGTTCGCATTATCAACGCTGCGCGTGGTGGCGTTCTAGATGAAGCAGCGCTATTTGATGCAATCACTGAAGGCCGTGTTGCTGGTGCCGGCCTTGATGTATTTGCAACTGAACCTTGTACCGATTCACCACTTTTCACC
>CAIXTG010000026.1 GCA_903922325.1 uncultured Actinomycetes bacterium | reverse complement strand
CCGTGGTCTTGATGTTGGCTCAATTGAATTTGTTCACCAACGCCTTATTTCAGAACGTGATTCTGGGCGCGCAGTCCTGCTATTTAGCACCGAGCTTGATGAAGTATTTGCATTAGCCGATCGCATTGCAATTATGTATCGCGGTGAAATTATCGCAATCGTTCCGGTAACAGCATCTCGCGAGGAAGTTGGTCTATATATGGCTGGCATACATCCTGCTACTGCTAAAGGTGGTGCCGCATGATTAAGAAGATTCTCGATAAAACACTACTACCGCTCTTTGCCTTTCTACTGGCGCTCTTCGTAGGCGGCCTAGTAATTGGTTTTACTGACAATAAAGTGCTGGCCAAGATTTCATCACCGATCGAATTTCTAAAGATTCTCGGTAGTACAGTCGGAAATGCTTACTTAGCGCTTTTCCAAGGCGCGATCTATGATCCTAATTTGGCTGAAGGTAAAAGCTTCATGGCTGGTTTCTATCCACTTAGTGAAACTATGGTTGCCACGGCGCCATTGATTCTTTGTGGTCTCTCGGTTGCCCTGGCTTTTAAATCAGGTCTATTTAATATTGGCGCACAAGGTCAATTCATCTTTGGCGCAATCGGTGCCTCATATATTGGCTTTAAGTATGAAATGCCAATGGTTATGCATATTCTTGTGGCAACTCTGGCGGGCGTTATTTTGGCGGCACTTTGGGGTGGCATCGTCGGATTACTTAAAGCAAAAACCGGTGCGCATGAAGTAATTGTGACCATCATGCTTAACTACATTGCTGCAAAATTCTTACTATTTATTTTAAGTACTAAGTACTTCTTGCGCCCTGGACGTCTAGATCCAATTGCACCTCCAGTAAAAGAGAGCGCGATGTTGCCTGGCTTATTTGGGGTTGATTACCGAGTAAATATCGGCATCTTTATTGCACTAGCTGCAGCGGCGTTTATTTGGTGGTTGTTGAACCGAAGCATTATGGGCTTTAGATTCCGCGCGGTAGGTGCAAACTCAAGTGCCGCACGTACTGCTGGTATCTCAGTATCGGCCGCGATGATTGCAACTATGGCAATTTCAGGCGCACTTGCTGGAATGGGTGGAGCGATCCATACCTTAGGAAATCAATACGAATTAACTGACACCGTTGCGGCTTCCTTTGGCTTTGATGCGATCACCGTTGCGTTACTTGGACGCGGTACCCCATTAGGAGTAGTTCTAGCTTCCTTCTTATTTGCCGGCCTTCGTGTTGGCGGACAAACCATGCAGGCAAATGTTGGAGTGCCGGTTGAAATTGTGTTGGTAATTCAAGCGCTAGTTGTCCTCTTTATCGCTGCTCCTGATCTGGTAAAACGAATCTTTAGATTGCGGAATCTGCAGGAAGCATCAGCAATGGCATCTAAGGGATGGAACGGATAATGGCGAGCCAATTAGCAATCTCCCGCGAAGCTAAACGCAAGCTCAATGGCATCTACGCCATGGCTATCGCCAGCATTTTCTCAATCGTAGTCTTTGCTTATCTGCCAAAAGTAAGTGGCGATGTTACTTATAGTTTTGTGCTTGATAAAGAGTGGGTGCTAATCCAGCAGTGGGTAATTGATTCTCGTGTTGGTGCATATGGATTTTCTGCACTGTCTGTTCTCTTCACTGCTCTGGCATATTACTTATTTCGTAAAGGCAAGAAACATGGCATCGCAATTTTTGGTTTTTCAATCGGACTCTTTATGGCATTTCTTTGTTGGGCATCTGCCGGCGACTTCGTACCATTTACTGGATTACTCCAAGGTGGCTTAATTCTGGCAGTGCCGCTAATTTACGGCTCACTTGCTGGTCTAGTTTGCGAGCGATCTGGTGTTATTAATATTGCTATCGAAGGACAATTACTGGGCGCGGCGTTTATCGCCGGCATAACAGGAAGCTTGCTCAAGAACGCTTGGCTTGGTCTGCTTATTGCGCCATTTGCGGGAGCGCTAATTTCCTTGTTGCTCGCGGTTTTTGCGATTAAATATCGGATCGATCAAGTTATTTTGGGCTTCGTTATCAATGTGTTGATTATTGGTCTCACTAGCTTTGCCGCACAACGGTTCTTACGGGAAGATTCTGAGAAATGGAATGAATCTCCAATCCTGCAGCCGATTAACATCCCGATACTTTCTAAGTTGCCAATCATTGGCCCGATGTTTTTCTCACAAACCATCATCATCTATCTGCTTTATGTGATTATCGTGGTTACTCAAGTCGCACTCTTTAAGAGTAAGTGGGGACTTCGTATGCGCTCGGTTGGTGAACTTCCAGTTGCCGCCGAAAGCGTTGGTATTGATGTTAATAAAGTTCGCTTCCGAAACGTAATAATTGCCGGCGCTATTGCTGGCTTTGGTGGCGCTTACTTCACGGTCGGTTCAGTAGGTTCCTTTAGTCGCGAGATGACTGCCGGAATGGGCTTTATCGCACTCGCTGCTCTGATCTTCGGTCGCTGGACTCCACTGGGTGCATTGTCTGCCGCACTCGTATTTGGTTTCGCAGATCAATTGCGAAGCGTGCTTTCAATTGCTGGCACACCAATTCCATCTGCGTTCATGATGATGGTTCCTTACATCGCAACCATCATTGCCGTCTCTGGTTTCGTTGGCCGAGTGCGCGCACCTGCGGCGGATGGAATTCCATATCAACGTGGCGGTTCTCACTAATGCCTGAGGTAGATTGGCAACTGCTCGAAAAAACTGCAATTGCTGCAATGCAGTCTGCTTACGCGCCTTATTCTAAGTTTCCAGTCGGTGTTGCCGCCTTGGTTGATGATGGTCGCATAATTTCTGGCTGCAATGTGGAGAACGCTTCGTATGGCTTAACACTTTGTGCTGAATGTGGTCTGGTTTCAAATTTAATTCTCTCTGGCGGCGGACGCTTAGTTGCATTCCTTTGCGTGGATTTAAATAAGAATTACTTAATGCCATGTGGTCGCTGTCGTCAGCTATTGCAAGAACATGGCGGAAGTAAATTGGCGATGATGACCGACCAAGGTATCAAGCCACTAGCTGAACTATTACCTTGGGCATTTGGCCCAGAAGAGATGGAAAAACGCCTTGATTGAACCCTTTGCTGCCGTTGAAATCATTTCAGCTAAGCGTGATCGTAATGAATTAACCGATGCTCAGATTGATTGGGTGATCTCGGCATATACGCGCGGAGTAGTAGCTGATGAACAAATGTCGGCTTTGCTGATGGCAATCTTATTAAATGGCATGAATACTCGTGAAATTAGTCGTTGGACAAATGCCATGATTAATAGCGGCGAGCGCATGAATTGGTCAAAGCTTGATCGGCCAACTGCGGATAAACATTCAACTGGTGGCGTTGGCGACAAGATAACTTTGCCGCTGGCTCCGCTAGTTGCAGCATGTGGTGGCGCAGTTCCACAACTTTCGGGTCGCGGCCTTGGCCATACCGGAGGCACGCTAGATAAGCTCGAATCGATACCAGGTTGGCGTGCTGAATTAAGCAATGATGAAATGCTAAAAGTATTAAAAGATTGCGGCGCCGTTATTTGTGCAGCAGGTGCTGGTTTGGCGCCAGCAGATAAGAAACTTTATGCGCTGCGAGATGTAACAGCGACAGTCGAAGCTATTCCACTAATTGCCTCATCTATCATGAGCAAGAAAATTGCCGAAGGAACATCAGCGCTAGTGCTGGATGTAAAAACTGGTAGCGGCGCCTTTATGAGTGATCCTAAAAAAGCAGCCGAACTTGCCCGCACGATGGTGGCACTCGGTACTGCCGCTGGAGTTAAAACTCGCGCGCTTGTTACTGCGATGGATGTTCCACTTGGTTTAACTGCCGGAAACGCACTTGAAGTTCGCGAATCCGTTGAAGTACTGGCTGGTGGTGGTCCAGCCGATGTTGTTGAACTTACAATTCTGTTAGCTCGCGAAATGATTGATGCTGCTGGCATCATTGGCAAAGATCCAGCTGATGCGCTGCGCGATGGTAGTGCGATGGATCATTGGCGACGCATGATCAGCGCACAAGGTGGAAATCCCGATGCAGCGCTACCTGTTGCAAAAGAGAGTCATCAGATTTTGGCAACTAATAGCGGCACTATGACTGCAATGGATGCGATGAAAGTTGGCGTTGCTGCTTGGCGATTAGGTGCGGGTCGTTCGCGCCAAGGCGAAAAGGTGCAAGCAGGAGCCGGCGTTGAATTACATGCCAAGCCAGGGGATTACGTAAAACAAGGCGCGCCAATCATGACGCTATTTACCGATGAACCGGCTCGCTTTGAGCGTGCGTTAGAGGTTTTAACTGGTGCTGTCATAATTGTTGAAGGCGGCATCGTTGATCGTATGCCATTAGTTCTAGAGCGGATTGAAGCATGAGTGATTTGTTAAAGCGCCCAACCCCCGAGCAAGTTAAGCGCCTGCCAAAAGCACTTTTGCACGATCACTTAGATGGCGGTCTGCGCCCACAAACAATTATTGATATCGCTAACGAAATTGGTTACGACGCTTTGCCCACCAAAGATGCGGCCGAATTAGCGATTTGGTTTCGCGAATCTTGTGATTCCGGCTCCTTAGTTCGTTATCTAGAAACTTTTGGCCACACAATTGCGGTTATGCAACGTCGCGAAGATATTGTTCGCGTTGCTCGCGAATGTGCGATTGATCTAGCTCGTGACGGCGTTGTATATGCCGAGGTACGTGGTGCACCTGAACTTTTCGTTGAAAAAGGTTTATCTCTTTCGCAGGTAATCGAAGCAACGCTCGAAGGTTATCGATTAGGTGAAGCTGATGCTAAGGGCGAAGGTTTGCAGATTCGAGTTGTGTCATTACTCTGTGGAATGCGTCAAAATAAAAGATCTCAAGAAGTTGCTGAATTGGTTGTTAAATATCGCGACCAAGGTGTGGTTGGGTTTGATATCGCTGGGCCAGAAGATGGTTTTCCACCAAGTGATCAGCTAGAAACTTTTGAGTATTTACGTGGCGAGAATGCGCACTTCACAATTCATGCGGGCGAAGCTTATGGCTTGCCTTCGATTTGGGAAGCAATTCAACTTTGCGGTGCCGAGCGTCTTGGTCATGGTGTGCGAATTATTGACGATGTTGATTTCAGTAGCGGACAAGCCAAGTTAGGTCGGCTAGCCTCATACGTGCGCGATCGCCGCGTACCACTTGAAATGTGCCCGACTTCTAACTTGCAAACTGGCGCCGCTGCATCGATTAAGGAACATCCAATCGGTGCGTTAGCGAAGTTGCGTTTTCGGGTAACTGTAAATACCGATAATCGATTGATGAGCGACACCTCAATGACTCACGAGATGAACGAGTTAGTAAACGCCTTTGACTGGAATTTCTTAGATCTGCAACGCGTGACGATAAATGCCCTAAAGAGCGCTTTTATCCCATTCGAAGAGCGCTTAGCGATCATCGAAAAGGTAGTTAAACCAGCCTATTTAGCGGTTTCAGCTGAATAACTAATTACCGATTGGATGCCAGACGGTCTTGGCTTCCATGAAAGCCAAGATTCGGCCAGGTTCGGTCGTCTTGGTAAAGGCTGAAATTCGCTTTAAGTTCTCTACGCCAGCTTCTTTGATTGCGCCATGTTGATCAATCGGTAGCCCCGAAATATCTAAACCATCGATATCCATGTGTGAGGCAAACCAAGGCGCTAATTCACTTTGTTGGCCAGAGAGAATATTTAAAACACCATTAGGCAAATCACTAG
Source organism: uncultured Actinomycetes bacterium (assembly GCA_903922325.1). Lineage (GTDB taxonomy): Bacteria > Actinomycetota > Actinomycetes > Nanopelagicales > Nanopelagicaceae > Planktophila. The sequence goes on along the minus strand of CAIXTG010000026.1, from coordinate 5,456 downwards.
TTGCAACTACTTCAGCAAAGCTAATCGCCGATAGGGGAGCAGTGCTGGAAGCGAGTGCAACTGCAGTGTTACCCGAAACTAAAATTGGAGCCACCGTTGCAACGAAACCAAGTAGCGGTTTATCAATTGGGGCAATTGCGCCAACAACTCCAAGTGCTTCAGGCACTGTGAAGTTATAGAACGGACCAGAAACTGGATTCGTTGAACCGGCAAGGGAAGGCAACTTATCGCTCCAGCCGGCATACCAAACTAGTAAGTCAACCGAGTCACTAACTTCTTGCAATGATTCTTTGGCAGAGGCGCCAGTTTGCAACGAAATTTCTTGAGCAAATTGATCGCTGCGGCCTTCGAGCATCTCGGCAATGCGATACATAATCTGACCACGGTTAAAGGCAGTTGCTTTTGCCCAACCAGGCTGAGCAGCACGAGCTGCAACGACTGCATCACGCAAATCTTTTCGAGACGCCAGGCAAGCATTGGCTAAGAACTCACCTTTGTTGCTGGTGATCTCATATGAGCGACCAGATTCTGTGCGCGGAAATGCGCCATTGATATAGAGCTTGTAAGTTTTCATAACTTCTAGGCGACCGCTCATTTTGCTGATCCCTTCAAGTAAGCGCTAAGGCCATGTCGACCACCTTCGCGACCCCAACCAGATTCTTTATAACCGCCAAATGGGCTAGCGGGGTCAAATTTATTAAAGGTATTTGCCCAGATCACACCAGCGCGAAGTTGCTGAGTAGCCCAGAGAATGTTTGAACCTTTCTCACTCCAAATGCCGGCGGAGAGCCCAAATGGCGTGTTATTAGCCTTTTCGATGGCCTCTGCGGGAGTGCGGAAAGTAAGAACAGATAGAACTGGACCAAAGATTTCTTCCCGTGCGATGCGATGAGCTTGAGTTACACCCGTAAAAATAGTTGGCGCAAACCAGAAACCATTCTCCGGAAGCGCGCAATTTGAGCTCCAGCGACCAGCGCCTTCGGCTTCACCGGCAGCTGTTAATTCACGAATCTTTGCCAATTGTTCAGCTGAGTTGATCGCACCTAAATCGGTGTTTTTATCTAGTGGGTCACCCACGCGAATTTTATCCATGCGGCGCTTTAATTTTTCGAGAACTTCATCGGCAATGCTCTCTTGCAGAATTAACCGTGAACCAGCACAACAGACATGGCCCTGGTTAAAGAAGATGCCATTAACAATTCCTTCGACAGTCTCATCAATTGCAGCATCACCAAAAACAATATTGGCACCTTTGCCACCAAGTTCGAGAGTTAGCGATTTATTAGTTGGTGCCACCGCACGAGCAATTAACTTGCCAACTTCGGTTGAACCAGTAAATGCGATCTTGTCGATACCCGGATGATTAACAATTGCCGAACCTGTACTGCCATCGCCAGTAACAATGTTGACAACGCCATCAGGCAATCCAGCTTGCTGACAAACTTGCGCAAATAACAATGCGGTTAAGGAAGTTGTCTCGGCTGGCTTTAAAACTACCGTGTTACCTGTGGCAAGTGCTGGTGCGACTTTCCAGGCCAACATTAATAGCGGGAAGTTCCAGGGAATAATCTGACCAACCACGCCATGTGGGGCAGTAGTGGTATCAACACCGGCGTATTCAAGTTTGTCGGCCCAGCCAGCGTGATAGAAGAAGTGAGCAGCAGATAGCGGAACATCTACATCGCGAGATTCCCGAATCGGCTTGCCATTATCTAAAGTCTCAAGAACTGCGAACTCGCGTGCTCGTTCTTGCATTATTCGAGCAATGCGGAATAAGTATTTTCCACGTTCGCGGCCAGATAACTTAGACCAGCTCTTATCAAAGGTGTTTCGCGCTGCTTTTACAGCTGCATCGACATCGGCGGCGGTTCCGAGTGCGATTCGGCTTAGAACCTCTTCGGTAGCGGGGTTTATGGTGTTGAAATGGGATGAACCGTTAACCCACTTACCATTTATGAAATGACCATATTCGGGATCGATTTTAACTACTGAACGGGATTCAGGAGCTGCTGCGTATTCGAAATTCATTTGATTAGCCTCGTTAGTCGATCGTTACGTAGTTAGGGCTAGCGTAATAGCCATCGGACATTTTCATGCGTTGCATAAGCAGATCATTTAGCAAGGCGCTAGCACCAATGCGAAATAAAGACGGGTTGAGCCATTCTGGGCCAGCAGTTTCATTTACTAGAACCAACTGCTTGATGGCATCTTTAGTTGTGCGAATGCCACCGGCTGGCTTTACCCCAATTCGCACCTTTGTTAGGTCATAAAAATCACGAACTGCTTCGAGCATTACTAGCACAACTGGCGCAGTCGCAGCAGGGGCAACTTTGCCGGTTGAAGTTTTAATAAAATCAGCACCTGCCAGCATTGCTAAGTAAGAAGCTTTGCGAACATTGTCCAAAGTGACTAGTTCACCAGTTTCTAGAATAACTTTTAGATGGGCGCGATCACCGCAAACCTCTCGGATAGCCACTATCTCTTCGAATACTTCAATTAACCGACCACTTAAAAATGCACCACGATCAATCACCATATCGATTTCAGCAGCACCAGCAACGATGGCATCTTCGGTATCTTGCAATTTAACCGCCATCGAAGCACGACCCGATGGAAACGCAGTTGAAACAGCAGCGACTGGTAGTTGAAGTGCGCCAATAGAATCTAAATGCTGTCGGGCGATTCCAACCATGTCGTTGTAAACACAGACCGCGCCAACGTGGGGAACTGTTAAATCAGTAGGGTCTGGGCGGAAAGCTTTAGAACAAAGCGCCTGTACTTTACCTGGCGTATCAGCGCCTTCGAGTGTTGTTAAATCAACCATCGAGATTGCGGTATCAATTGCCCAAGCTTTGCTCGTGGTTTTAATGCTGCGAGTTGCCAACATCGCAGCTCGAGCTTCGGCGCCGACTTGATCGACGCCTGGTAGCTGCTTTAAATAGTTGCGGAGCGAAGAATCACTGCCATCGACGAGGCCATAGAAGCTCATGGAACTACGCCTTTCGCTATTAATTAAGAGTGAGTAACGCCTGCAAAGGTGATCTTAGTTCATCAAGGACCTTTTGGGCACTTTCCGAATCTGGCGCAATAACTTCGACGTAACACTTCATCTTTGCCTCAGTGCCACTGGGGCGAATAATTATTCGAATTCCACCAGCTAGCCAAATTCGCAAGCCATCAGTTGGTGGCAAATCATTACTTGGTTTTTCTAGATCATCAATACTCTCAACTGCCCGGCCCGCAATAATTTGAGGTGGATTAGCCCGAAGTCCAGTCATCAACTTAGTTACATCACTTAGTTGATTTACCCGGATAGAAATTTGCTCTGTGCCGTGGAAACCATGGCGAGCCCAAACTTCGTTTAGTAAGTCAAGAATTGTTTTATCTTGACTCTTAAGATCAACCGCAATTTGAGCCAGCATTAGAGCGGCAGACAAGCCATCTTTATCGTTAACAGTTTGGGCATCAACACAATAACCAAGTGCTTCTTCGTAACCAAAAGTTAAATTTGGAATCTTCGCTAAATATTTAAAACCAGTTAGAGTTTCTTTGAAATTTAAGTTGTAGTGCTTTGCAATCTTGCTCAATATCGATGATGAGACGATTGAGTTTGCCAGAATTCCGGCATTAGTATTACGGGCAATTGATTCACCTAAAACCACACCTAGTTCATCACCTCGAAGCATGCGCCAACCAGTTTTTGGATCATTAACGGCCGCTGCACATCGATCGGCATCGGGATCATTGGCAATTACTAAATCAGCGTCAAATGCTTTGGCAGTTTCTAGGGCTAAATCAATGGCGCCAGGTTCTTCCGGATTTGGAAATGCCACAGTTGGAAAATCAGGATCTGGATCAGCTTGCGCATCAACTAAAATTAGCGAGGCAAAACCTGCTTTATGAAATACCCGCTGTAAAGTCTTGGTACCGACCCCATGCATCGCGGTGTAAACAATTTTTAGGTCAGCTGGTCTTGGCCCTAAGAGCGCAGTGCGGGTTGTGTATTTATGAACTATTTCTTCATCTAATACTTCCCAGTTAGTGCCACGTGGTTGAGATTTAAGCGAAGTTACTTGATCGATCTGGTTTGAAATTGATTTATCGGTGGGCGTAATAATCTGGCTACCGCGATATTCAATGCCATCAACTGTGCCACCGAGATAAACCTTGTAACCATTATCTTGGGGTGGGTTATGGCTGGCAGTCACCATTACGCCAACATCGACACCTAATTCGTTAACCGCAAACGCTAAAACTGGGGTTGGCAGCGGGCGAGGCAAGACATAAACCTGCATTCCAGCGCCACTAAATATTTCAGCACTCGTTTGGGTGAAATCCTCAGAACCATGACGCGCATCGCGACCAATAACCACACTAGTTAGACCGCGCTCTTTCATATATGCAACCAGACCCGCTGCGGTACGGCCCACAACTGCGTTGTTCATGCACGAAGGGCCGGGGCCAATTGGGCCTCGTAATCCAGCAGTTCCAAATTGTAAAAAGCCGTTGAAGTATTTGCGAAGTTCGACTTCGTTGCCAGCAGCTAGCAAAGATTGTAATTGTGACGCCGTTTTAGGATCTGGGTCATCAGCGATCCAGGCCGAAACTTCGGCAGCTAATTTCTGGTCCATCTGCCTAGACTAACTTTGGGATAACGTTTTTCAGTAACTTGCCCATGCGATCTGCGGCAGCTTTACCGGCTGCAATTACTTCTTCGTGGTTTAACTTCTCGCCAGTCACTCCTGCGGCAGCATTAGTTACTAATGAGATACCAAGAACTTCAGCACCTAAGGCGTGTGCGGCAATTGCTTCAGGAACAGTAGACATACCTACTAAGTCGGCGCCCATAGTTCGCATCATCAAAATCTCAGCCGGAGTTTCATAAGTTGGGCCACGCCAGTGCACGTAAACACCTTCTGCTAATGATTCATCTTCGCTCTTAACAATCGCGCGAATCCGCTTGCTATATAAATCTGTTAAATCTACAAAGTTGGCACCTTCAAGTGGCGACGCGGCAGTTAGTGAAATGTGATCACGAATCAAAACTGGTTGGCCAACTTTATAGTTGGTGTTAATGCCACCGCAGGCATTTGTAAGAACTACAACTTTGCAGCCTGCTTTAACTGCAGTGCGAACACCATGGACTACTGGCTCCATTCCTTTACCTTCGTAAAGGTGAGTACGGCCTAGGAAAACTAGCACTCGAACTGTTTTGCCGTTTTCAATAATTTCATAAGAGCGAACTTTTCCGGAATGTCCTTCGACTGCCGGTGCTAAAAATCCTGGCAACTCATGGGCATCACATTCAAACTTTGGTGTGCCCAGAGCATCGGTAGCACTGACCCAACCTGAACCCATTACTAAGGCGACATCGTGGGCGGGAACACCTGACCGTTTTGCGATTTCTGTACGCTCATGCTGGGTAGCAGAGATGCGCTTAACAATCTCTTCCCTTT
>CAIXTG010000025.1 GCA_903922325.1 uncultured Actinomycetes bacterium | reverse complement strand
TGCATTTCCAGTGAGGTTGGATTTATATATTTTGCGATGAAGTTTCCGTTTGCGTCTGTGGCATCTATGCAGGCACCTGCGGTGGTTGCTCCTAGTTTCTTCATTTTTCCATTGCTCAAATCGATCTGATAGATATCCGTACTTTTCTTAGTTAAATGCGTGAAATATCCGAGTTTGAAGGTTGGGTCAGACACGACACCACAGATAAAACCACCACCATGTTTCGCTGCATCGAAGTAGCTCGGCGTACTTCCAGTTTTTAGATTTTGAGCAAAAATCACGGTTGAATTGGCAGCGTCCTTAACTCTTCTTCCATAAAGCGTTTTCAGGTCAGTTGAAACTACAGCAGGTTCAACGAATATGGTTTTCGTGCTGAGAAGCGTCCATTTAGTATTTGAGACTAAGTAGGTATGTGAAGTGGAGTTCTTTGTCCTATGGTCATAGGCGGTCACGATTATGCCGTTCTTAGCGATTGCCTTTATTTGATAATGAACACCTTCCTGTTTAGCTAGGGAAGTTACTATTGGGATTCCATCAGTACCGATTCTTACTTCAATTAGTTCGGCGCCTAAGTTGATGCCACCTTCCAGATTGCGGTTTGCCACGAAAGCAACAGAAACTGGTGGTTTTTCAGTAGCCGGTGAGCTAGCTGGATTCTCGAAAACAAACTTTTTGTAATTTAAGTCAAAGATGTATTTGAAGTATTCAGACTTAGGTAATTCGATTTTGAAAAGAGTTTTACTTGATTTACTGGATCTGCATTCCGTATAAATGGGAATCGTTAAAATGATTACTAGCGTCTTAAGGAACTTCGCATTTTCAGTTATATAAGCAAGTTCAGGTTTATCAAGCTCGGCGCTATCGGAACTAGGGCTAATCAAGGATGAAAAATATCGTGTGGCTGGCTTGTTGATCGCACATTCTGGCAAATCTGCTTCGAATGTTAGAAAGTCACCACTCAATTTTGCATTTGCAATCTCTAAAGGCATCTCGGATGTTGGTCCACTTAACACTGGCGATTCAGAAGGGCTTAGCGTCTCGGGCAGGGGTTGCGGCAATTCTCCTGAGGTAGAGAAGATAAATGATTGCGTGTATTGCTCGTAAATATATTTAAAGGTTAAGCCTTCGGGGAGAGCGAGAGAGTAATTCTTCGAGAAGGCTTTAGTTGACACACACTTATTGTCGAATAGAAATGCGATATTGGTGACCAAAGTTGTAGTCGTTTTTGTCGACCCACTACCAGTTTCCATAAATGCTGGGACTTCGAGTTCGCTCTTAGCTGATGAAGGCGAGATGGAACTGCCAAAAAAAGATGAAGTTGGTTGGCTCAGGATGCAATCATTGACAAGAGCATCGAATTTTAGAGTTGAACCGACCAGTTCAAAATTACTTAACGGCGGTAGCACTATATTCGCGGCTCTAGAAGGTTCAGGAACAACCATTGCGGAGATAATCATTGCAGTAACAACGAAAATGCTGCGGTTTCTCATTCTGCCCAATCCTAGAAGTAGATACTCTCTAACGTCTAGACCGTAAAAGAACACGAATTTTATGCAGCAAAAAGAAACCCCGATCGCCAGTTAGCAATCGGGGTTTCTTAACAATCTAATTAATGGTGGTCAATTTCCTTTAGATCATTAGCTGTTGGCTTTGCAATGCTCTCAGCATTTGCCTGACTAATGCGCTTGCGTAGCTTGTTCTTCAAGCCACCAGCACGCCTTACACCTCGAGCATCTACATCTTCAAGGGCTAGAGCTGGTGCTTGTTCGTGAGCAGTCAACTTCCATGCTAGTTCAGGCGAGATTGGTTCATGGACTTCAACGAATTCTCCATGTGGCAGCATCAGTAGACGACCAGTTTCGCGACCATGAAGAACTAGTTCGCGATCTGCACGTTGAAGTGACAAACAAATTCGCTTGGTGACGACGAAGGCGATTGGAGGCAATACAAATATGCCAATTCGGCTAAACCACATAACTTGGTTAATTCCGAGATGGAAAGTTGTTGCGATGATGTCGTTACCACCGTTAATCAATGCGACTAACATGAAAGTTAATGACATAACACCTAGAGCCGTGCGATTAGGCACGTTTCGAGGACGATCAAGCAGATGATGTTCACGCTTATCACCAGTTATCCAACTTTCGATGAATGGGTATAGCGCCATTCCGGTGAAGAGAATTCCAGGCACAATCAGACCTGGAATTAAAATATTCCAAGATATGGTGTAACCAAAAATGTAAGACTCGAGTGGTGGCGACATGCGCACTAGTCCATCAAGCCAACCCATATACCAATCGGGTTGCGAGCCAGCTGAAATTTGCCCAGGGTTATATGGGCCATAAAGCCAAATCGGGTTAATCGAAGCAACCGCACCTAAAAATGCAGTAACACCAAAGACAATAAAGAAGAACCCGCCAGCTTTAGCCATATATGCCGGCATCAATGGGTAACCGACGACATTCTTTTCAGTTCGTCCAGGACCAGCCCACTGAGTGTGCTTCTGATACCAAACCAACATTAAGTGCACGGTAATTAGCGCCAGGAAAATTCCGGGTAGCAACAACACGTGAACTGTGAAAATACGAGGAATAAATGCTTCGCCCGGAAACGCCCCATCGAAAGCAAAGTAGGCCAGGTATGTTCCTACAACGGGGAGCGCTTGAATAATCGCTTCGGCGATACGAATACCAGTTCCAGAAAGTAAATCATCAGGCAATGAATAACCGAGGAAACCTTCAACAATACCTAGAGTTAAGAGACCCACGCCAATGATCCAGTTGAATTCACGAGGCTTGCGGAAAGCGCCAGTGAAATAAACCCGCATCAAGTGCACAACAATTGCGGCCATAAATATAAGGGCTGCCCAGTGGTGAATTTGGCGCATTAGTAAGCCACCGCGAACTTCGAATGAAATGTTAAGTGTTGACGCGTAAGCAGCTGACATATGCAAACCTTGAAGTGGTTCGTAGCTACCATCGTATAGAACTTCACGCTGCGAAGGATCAAACCAGAAAGTTAGGAAAGTTCCCGAAAGCAACAGAATAATGAAAGAGTAAAGCGCAATTTCACCGAGCAAGAACGACCAATGGTCAGGAAAGACTTTGGTTAAGTTCTTCTTCATCCACTTTGCAGCGCCAGTTCGCTCATCTACATAGTTGGCAACCGTGCCAGCAACTCTTTCGCGTGCGGTCATGATGAGCGCTCCCAGAAGCTAGGTCCGACTGGTTCGGAGAATGGTTTCTGTGCAATTAAATAACCTTCAGCATCGACCGTAATTGCAAGCTGGGGTAGTGGGCGAGCGGCTGGTCCGAAAATAACTTTAGCCGCGCGAGGTACATCGAAAGTTGATTGATGACATGGGCAGAGTAAGTGCTTTGTGGTCTGCTCGTAGAGTGCAACTGCGCAACCCATATGTGAGCAAATCTTGCTAAACGCAATAATGCCGTCGTAAGTCCAAGATAAACGTTCTGGACTCAATTGAAATTCTTCGGGGCGAATTCGAATTAAAAGAACTGCATCCTTTGCAATGTCACTTAGATGACGTCGCTCTTCACCAAAGTGTTCAGGAAGTACTTGAGCTACAGCGCCTACTTCTAGATCTTCTGGTCGAATTGGGCGATCACCTGGGTCGGTAACTAATCGTGACCCGGATTTCCAACTTGTCTTAGTTAAATCATCTTTAGGAAGCGGACCTAAATCACGCAGTAAAACCAGCGGTGACAGGCCGATAAGGCCCAGCGAGAGACCCATTGAACGCTTGATTAGGGAGCGACGGCCGAGACCAGCAGCTCCGGCACGTTCTTTCACAGTTGATACAAGAGCATCGCGATCTTCATCAGCTGAACGCATGGTGTGACGCATTGCGATTACTTCTTCGTCGGGCATCAATGTTTTAGCCCAGTGAATCGCAGCTGCGCCAATAAAGAAGAGCGCAATAGCTAGACCAAGACCGAGAAGAAGTTGATGGGCATTAGTACTGCCCATAGCTGGCAAGAAAACAAATACATCGTCAGGTACAAAGTAATAAGCGTAGATAAATAGCAATGTGCCAAGGGCTGAGATTAGAAACAGAATTGCTACTTGTCGCTCTGCGCGCTTTTCGGCAACTGGATCAGTATCGGCTTTGCGATGTACGTGCGCCGGTAATCCAGGATCTTTGATTGCTTCGATTTCGTTGGACATTTATTTATCTCGCCTTCGTCGCTAACCAAACTGCCACGCCGATCAGCAGTCCGAGTCCTAGTGTCCATACCAACAAACCTTCAGTCACTGGGCCAACTCTTCCAAGAGCAGCGCCACCCAACTGTGGTTCGTTTTCTGCTGCTTTGATCCATTTGATGATCGAGAGTTTTTCAGCAGGAGTAATTGTTTTGTCCGCGAAAACTGGCATTGCTTGTGGACCAGTAATCATCGCTTCATAAATATATTTAGGTTCTACGCCCATCAAAGTTGGCGCATATTTACCTTGAGTTAGCGCACCGCCCTGACCAGCAAAGTTATGGCACATCGCGCAGTTTGTGCGGAACAAAGTTCCACCTTCTGCGGTATTTCCATCGCGCTCGTAATTAAGCACCGATTCGCTCGGAATTGCTGGGCCAGGCGCAGTTGATGCCACGTACGCGGCAAGGGCCGCAGTCTCCTCTTCGTTATACAGAGGTGCTTTTCGCATAGCTTGAGTGCTCATGTCAGCCATAGGCATGCGGCCGGTGCCAACTTGGAAATCAACTGATGCTGCACCAACGCCAATTAAAGAAGGAGCAATAGCGCCACCTTCTAAATTCAAGCCGTGACAGGAAGAGCAACCTTTGAGAAATATTTGCTTTCCTTCAGCAATTTGTGCTGAGCGCTGATCGACAGTCAGTTCTGCTTTATCAGT
>CAIXTG010000024.1 GCA_903922325.1 uncultured Actinomycetes bacterium | reverse complement strand
GGTAACTTTTACTAAACGTTCAGGCTTAGTACTTGGCGCGACAACATAAATTGGATTAATCGAACTTGTGTTTACCGCTGCACGCCATTCATCAGATTCTTCAATGGTTAAATCTGGCGTAATTACCCCGGAACCACCATTATCGGCAATTGCTTGGGCAAATTTTGCTGCGCCATACTTTTCAATTGGATTCCAGTAAGTCATTACAACTGCAGCCACACCTTGATCAGTAGCATGCTTAAGAGCTGCAAAAACTTCAGTGACGCCGGTTCCATTTTCTAGGGCCTGTGTTGCTGCTGCCTGAATCGTTGGGCCATCCATAACGGGATCGCTGTATGGGTAACCAATTTCAATGGCATCTACGCCAGCTTTTGCCAGTGTTTCAATCACTTTATGACAACCCGCTTGTGATGGAAACCCAGCTGGAATATATGCAATTAGCGCTGCGCGATTTTCGGCTCGAGTTTTAACGAACAGTTGATCAAGCGCCGTATTAGTGCTCACTAAAGTGGGATTCCAAAGTAATCAGCTGCAGTTTGCACATCTTTATCGCCGCGACCAGAAAGATTAATTAGCAACGTTGCATCAGGGCCAAGTTCATTTCCAACTTGAATCGCACCAGCAAGTGCATGCGCTGTTTCGATTGCTGGAATAATTCCTTCGGTCTTGCAAAGAAGTGCAAACGCTGCCATAGCTTGTGCATCTGTAATCGCGCGATACTCGGCACGACCGATATCGTGCAGATACGCGTGTTCAGGGCCAACACCTGGGTAATCCAAACCAGCTGAAATCGAATGGGATTCAATGGTCTGACCATTTTCATCTTGCAAAACATATGAGCGAGTACCGTGAAGTACTCCTCGCGATCCGCCAGTAATTGTTGCGGCATGGCGACCAGTTTCAACACCATCGCCACCTGCTTCAAGACCAATTAAGCGAACATCTTTATCTTTTATAAAATCATGGAAGATGCCGATTGCATTTGAACCACCGCCGACGCACGCCAGAACTGCATCAGGTAGTTTGCCAGTTAATTCAATAACTTGAGCGCGAGCTTCTTCGCCGATTATTTTATGGAAATCGCGCACCATAGTTGGAAACGGATGCGGCCCGGCAACTGTGCCCAATAAGTAATGGGTATTTTCAACATTGGTAACCCAGTCACGCATCGCTTCGTTGATGGCATCTTTTAAGGTGCGCGAACCTGACGTTACTGGAACTACTTGGGCACCTAGCAATTTCATGCGGGCCACATTCAATGATTGGCGTTTGGTGTCTTCTTCGCCCATGTAAACCACACACTCAAGGCCCATAAGTGCTGCAGCCGTTGCAGATGCGACACCATGTTGACCGGCGCCTGTTTCGGCAATGATGCGGGTCTTGCCCATGCGTTTGGTAAGAAGCGCTTGTCCTAAAACATTATTTATTTTATGGCTACCAGTGTGGTTTAAATCTTCGCGTTTTAAAATAATTCGCGCGCCACCAGCATGCTCGGCAAAACGTTTAGCTTCAGTAATGATGCTTGGGCGACCGCTATAAGTGCGATGAAGTTCGCTAAGTTCAGCCTGAAAAATTGGATCTTGCGAAGCAGAAATGTGTGCAGCTTCGAGTTCTTCGAGAGCGCCGATCAACGCTTCGGGTACGAAACGGCCACCGTAGGGACCAAAATGACCGAGGCCATCGATAACCAATTTCGAATCTAACATGGGGTAAGCCTACCTTTGGCCCAATAGGTCGCGCATCGCCAAATTCGGATCTCCTGCTTTAACTAAGGCTTCGCCAACCAAGATCGCGTTCGCCCCATATTTCTGGGCAAATTCCACATCACTACGCTGGGAGATTCCTGATTCAGCAACCCGGATTAACTCGGCTGGAATCTGCGGCAATAGTTCGGCAAATGCTTTCTGATCAACTTCAAGGGTCTTAAGGTTTCGTGAATTGATTCCGATTAATTCGGGATTGATTTCAAGTGCGCGTTCTAATTCTTGATGAGTATGAACTTCAACAAGTGCTCGCATTCCTAACTCAATTGTAAGTGCGGCAAACTCATTTAATTGACTATCACTTAGACCGGCCACAATTAATAGAACGAGGTCAGCGCCATGGGCTCGTGCTTCGAAGAACTGATACTCATCGACCATAAAATCTTTGCGCAATATAGGTAAAGTTACGCGCTTGCGAACAGTATCAAGATCAGCCAATGAACCACTAAATCTACGTCGTTCAGTTAGAACACTAATCGCGCTGGCGCCAGCTTCTTGATATTGCTCAGCCAACGCTGCTGGATCGGCAATAGTTGCTAAGGCACCTTTACTTGGTGATGAACGTTTAACTTCGGCGATAACTGCCATTTCTTGCGCGCGCATAATTGGTAAACAATCAATTACAGGTGCTGCTCCATAAGCTGCAGCTTCAATTTCACTTCGCGGAATTTTGCGTTCAGCTAAATCTTCTTTAACACCGGCAATAATTTCATCGAGAACGCTCATCGGTCAGACTCGTTATCTAGAGTTGGGTCAATCCCCTGATCTTGCGCATTCCAATCAGAGAGCTTGTGTGGTTTGCGTTCATACCTGGCAGATAATTTGATTGAGCGACTTAGGAATAAAGTTAGTGAAACGACGATTACGACTGAGATTAAAACTTCAACGGTGCGGTTCATTTGCTAACCAAATCATTCGCCGCACTGATTGCACCTAACACTGCTGCTGCTTTGTTATGGCACTCTTGATTTTCGGATTCGGCATCGGAATCAGCTACGACTCCCGCGCCGGCTTGCACAAAAGCTTTTCCATCTTTTATCAGCGCAGTTCGAATTGCAATACAAGTATCAATATTTCCGGTGAAATCTATGTAGCCAATTGCCCCGCCATAAAGTCCACGTCTGGTTGGTTCTAACTCTTCAATAATTTCCATTGCCCGCGGTTTCGGAGCGCCAGATAGCGTGCCCGCTGGGAAAGTCGCAAAGAGGGCATCAACTGGCAGTGCATCGCTTGCCAGTTTTCCAGTGACGGTAGAAACAATATGCATTACATGCGAGTAGCGCTCGATGTGCATGAAATCGACGACTTCAACGCTTCCGGCTGAACAGATTCGGCCTAAATCATTGCGCCCGAGATCAACCAACATTAAATGTTCAGCCCGTTCTTTGGGGTCTGCTAATAACTCAGTTGCTAAACGAGCATCTTCTTCAGGTGAATCAGAACGCTTTCGAGTGCCAGCAATTGGGTGAACCATTACCTCGCCATCGGTGACTTTGACCAGCGCTTCGGGACTTGAACCGACCACTGATACGCCATCGGCGAAATGGAATAAATACATATAAGGACTTGGATTATGTAAGCGCAGCATGCGGTAAACATCGATTGGTTCGGCTTTGCACTCGATCTCAAATCGTTGTGAAAGCACAACTTGAAATGCTTCACCCGCCAAAATCTCTTCCTTGATCTGCGCGACTTTAGCTAGAAACTCTGGCGATGAAATATTAGATGCAATCGACACTGCTAAAGGTTTGCTTAATTGTGAGAGATATCCAGGTAGTGGCGCAGTTAAGTCTTTTTGCATTTGATCTAGCCGTGCGACAGCTGCGTGATAAGCCTCATCAACTCGTTCATCGCTACCATCCCAGTTGATCGCATTTGCAATCAAAGTAATCGTGCCGTCGCTGTGATCAAGGACGGCAAGATCGGTCGTTAACATAAAAGCTAATTCCGGGATTTGTAAATCATCGATTGCTAAGTTGGGGAGTTTCTCTAATCTGCGCACGCTGTCATAACCTAGATAGCCAACTAAACCGCCAGTTAGTGGCGGAAGTCCAGCGATCTTTGGTGATTTCAAGTGATTAGCACTTAGTCGGAGTGCTGCCAATGGATCGATACCAGTTGGCGCACCAGCAGGTGGCTTACCTAACCAAGTTGCCAAACCATTTTC
>CAIXTG010000023.1 GCA_903922325.1 uncultured Actinomycetes bacterium | reverse complement strand
AGTAGCTGAAGGTTGTAGACCGCGATCAATGGCATCAAGATTTTCCTTGATAACGCGAAGCGGCAAATACTGATCGCGTTGTGCAAGTAGCACATAGCGCAGACGATCAAGATCAGTTGAAGTGAATTTGCGATAACCAGAAGGGGTTCGCTGCGGATCAATTAAACCTTCTGATTCTAAGAAGCGAATCTTCGAGATCGTAATATCCGCAAAATCACCACGAAGTTTATTTAGAACTTCACCGATGCTGAGGTATGCCCGTGCTGGAACGCTCATCTTATGATCTCCGTTTTTTCTTACTTGTTATCTGATTGGGAATTACTTGCGTTGCTTTTATTACTAATAAAAACTAAATGAAACTTTCCGATTTGAATCTCATCGCCCGATTTCAAAACTGATGTAGTCGCGCGTTCGTTATTTAGATATGACCCGTTGAGACTGCCCGAATCTGTAAAAGTAAAGAATTGGTCAAAGGTGATGGTTGCGTGCTTTCGAGAAACTGTTACATCGTCTAGGAATATTCCAGAATCAGTAGCGCGACCGATTGTGGATCCAGATTTGTTAACCATAAAACGGTTGCCACGACCGGCACCTTTTAGAACTAACAAGAGTGCAGTTGGCTCAGTTGCAGCTAAGACTTGAGCAACAACGCTTTGGTTCTCGGCATCAAGAGACTGAATCAAAGTATCAAGATTGACTTGACCATCAACTACTGGTCGCACTCCGAGTGAGATAGTGGTGGTGACTTCGCGCTCTACTTCAGCTGCAGCCATTTGCACTCCCCCATTTCGTTTCTAAGAGATTAAAGTTTTAAAATCAACTTCATCCTTAACTGGAGGCTTACCCTATTTAGAGACCGGGGTTAGGTCAAGCGGTGATTTGTCCGTATTCATCTGGGGATAGCAGATCGGTAGCAGCTTCGGATAGTTCGATTTCCACTAGCCAGCCTGAGTTGTATGGATCGGAGTTGATAAATTCTGGCGAATTAGATAACGCCTCATTGATCGCAATGACTTTTCCACTAACTGGTGCGAAAATTTCTGAGACGCTTTTAGTCGATTCCACTTCGCCGCAAACTTTGCCGCTTACAACAACGTCGCCAACTTTAGGTAACTGCACATAAACGATGTCGCCAAGAGCGCCTTGCGCAAAGTCGGTAATACCCATCGAAACAGTGCCAGCAGTTGCCAAATCGCGTACCCATTCGTGCTCTTTGGTGTATTTCAAATCTGCTGGAATGTTCGACATTTCACGCCTTTTCTCTAAGTTGTGTATCAGTTCAATCGAAAAGAATTATGGGCGAACCTTAGTACGCGAAATCGCATTTATGAAATATGAAAAACCGGTGAATAGATAAAGCACAGTGCCCCAGATCGCAAAAGCCCAACCTAAAACGAAAGCCACAGTTCCGAGCCAAGAATCCGAAAGTGCCAGCAACAAGAATGGGAAGGCGTATAAGAGATTAAAGGTCGCGGCCTTACCTAAGAAAGTAACTTCAATGAGTGGCCGCTTGGTGACACTAAGCCAGATAGAGAGCAGACCCAAAATCAGATCGCGACCCAACAACGTAGCGATCAGCCAAAGCGGAATTGCATCGCGCAGATAAAGCGCAATTAGAACTGCCAAGATATATAGGCGATCGATTGTCGGGTCAGCGATCTCGCCAAAACGCGAAGTCTGACCCCAAGCTCTAGCTAGCTTGCCATCGAAGTAATCGGTGGCTCCCCCGACTGCCAAGACCGCAATTGCCCAACCATCAGCTTCGAGATTTAAGGCTAAATGAAGGAAGAGCGGGATTCCGAGAAACCTCAGAAAAGTTAAGGCGTTAGGAATCGTCAGCATTACTCTTTGTCGCGTTCCTTGACTCGGATCGCCACCATGACTGGAGTGCCTGGGAAACCAAACTCTTCACGTAGGCGACGTTCAATAAAGCGACGATAGGAAGCTTCAATCCAGCCACTTGAGAAGATCACGAACTTCGGTGGCGCGATGCCAGCTTGGGTCGCGTAGTAAATCTTTGGTTGTTTTCCGCCACGAACTGGTGGAGGTGTTGCGCCAATTAGGGCACCCAAGAATGAGTTCAACTTAGCCGTTGGTACACGTTGTTCCCAACCACCAAGTGCGGTGCGCAAAGCTGGCGCTAAGCGATCGCGGTGCCAGCCGGTCTTGGCCGCAACATTTACTCGCTGTGCCCATTCAACTTGATCAAGGTGACGATCGATTTCTTTATCTAATTGATCGCGACGATCTTCATCTACTAAATCCCATTTGTTCATCACGATGACCATTGCTTTACCGGCTTCTTCAACCATTGTAATGATTCGCAAATCTTGTTCCGAAATTGGATTCGAAGCGTCTAGAACAACGGCTGCAACTTCGCAACGTTCCAGCGCTGTTTGGGTTCGAAGCGTTGCGTAGTAATCAGTTCCGCTTGCTTGATTAGCTCGCTTGCGCAAACCTGCAGTATCAATGAAACGCCAAACTTGATCGCCAATTTCGATTAACTCATCAACTGGATCACGTGTTGTTCCTGCAACATCATCAACAATTGAGCGAGTCTCACCTGCCAGGGCGTTTAACAAACTTGATTTACCAACATTAGGCCGACCGATT
>CAIXTG010000022.1 GCA_903922325.1 uncultured Actinomycetes bacterium | reverse complement strand
CGCGACGACCAAAGACGAGAAGGTCAGAAAGTGAGTTTCCGCCGAGACGGTTTGAACCGTGCATTCCGCCAGCAACTTCGCCTGCAGCAAAGAGCCCTGGAACGCCAACTGCTGCTGCAGTATCTGGCTCAACTTCCACGCCACCCATTACGTAGTGACAGGTTGGGCCGACTTCCATTGCTTCTTTTGTAATGTCTACGCCAGCTAGTTCGTAGAACTGGTGCCACATAGAAGGCAGGCGCTTCTTAATTACTTCAGCAGATAAACGCTTTGAAACATCTAGGAATACGCCACCGTGTTCGGTGCCGCGCCCTGCTTTAACTTCAGAGTTAATTGCGCGCGCAACTTCATCGCGAGGCAATAACTCTGGTGGGCGGCGGTTATTGTCTTGATCGACATACCAGCGATCTGCTTCTTCTTCGTTGTCGGCATACTTATCTTTAAATACATCTGGGATGTACTTAAACATAAAGCGTTCACCATTTGTGTTGGTAAGAATTCCACCTTCACCACGAACAGATTCAGTAACCAAGATTCCGCGCACAGATGGTGGCCAGACCATTCCGGTTGGGTGGAACTGCAAAAATTCCATATCAACTAAATTAGCGCCGGCCTTTAGCGCAAGGGCATGGCCATCGCCAGTACCTTCCCAAGAATTTGAGGTAATTTTGAAAGTCTTTCCTACGCCACCGGTTGCAATAATTACTGCGGGTGCTTCAAATAGAACTTCTGAACCCGATTCGCGCCAGTATCCGTAAGCGCCAGCAATCTTTCCATTCTCTTTGAGAATTTCTGTGATTGTTAATTCAGAAAAAACTTTAATGTGGGATTCGTAATCGCCATGATCGCGCTTATCTGCTTGGTGCAGGGCAACAATCTTCTGTTGCATTGTGCGAATTAATTCAAGTCCAGTGCGATCGCCTACGTGTGCAAGGCGTGGGTATTCATGTCCACCGAAGTTACGTTGGCTAATCTTTCCTTCTTTAGTGCGATCAAAGAGCGCACCCCACATTTCGAGTTCCCAGATGCGATCTGGAGATTCCTTGGCATGTAGTTCAGCCATACGGAAGTGATTTAAGAATTTTCCACCACGCATTGTGTCGCGAAAGTGCACCATCCAATTATCATTTGAATTTGCATTTCCCATTGAGGCGGCTGCGCCACCTTCAGCCATAACTGTGTGGGCCTTACCAAATAGTGATTTACAGATGATTGCTACGCGCAGACCTGATTCGCGCGCTTCAACAGCGGCGCGAAGTCCGGCGCCACCTGCGCCAATTACAAGAACGTCGTACTTATAGCGCTCGAGAGATGATTTTTCTGTTGTCATATCTATTGGCATCCCTTAGAAGAAGTAGAAATTGGTCCAGGCGCCAGTTGCAACTTGGCGAACGTAAATATCGGCAAAAGCAACTGCGGCAAGTGAGTACCAAGCAAATTGCTGATGTTTGTGATTAAGAACTGAAACCCAAGTCCACAGCTTGTAGCGAATCGGATGTGCTGAGAAATGCTTCAAACGTCCACCAACTGTATGTCGGCAGGTGTGACAAGAAAGTGAATAGAACCAGAGCAGGGTTGAACTCAAGACTAGAACTAGTGAGCCGACGCTGGCGTGGCCCCATTGGCCCTCGACGTTCTTAAACGAAATTATCGCGTCGTAAGTAAGGAAAATGTTGAAAACTAAACCAGCGTAGAAGAACCAGCGGTGAGCATTCTGCAAAATTAGTGGGGCGCGAGTTTCGCCAGTGTACTTGGTGTGTGGTTCAGCAACTGCGCAGGCAGGTGGTGATAACCAGAAAGCGCGGTAGTAAGCCTTGCGGTAGTAGTAGCAAGTCATACGGAAACCAAGTGGGAAGAT
>CAIXTG010000021.1 GCA_903922325.1 uncultured Actinomycetes bacterium | reverse complement strand
GTTATTAAAGATAACTACATAATCTCCAGCTTTTGCGCTGGTTTCAGACCCTAGATCAACTACAAATTGATCCATGGAAACGCGACCAATAATTGGGCAACGTTTTCCGGCGAAAAATACGCCAGCGGCTTTTGCAACGCGTGGAATTCCATCGGCATATCCCATCGCAACGACGCCTAGAACAGTGTCGCGCGAAGTTGATTCAGTTGCACCATAGCCAACCGGTGAATTTGCTGGGACTTTCTTAACTAAATGCAATTTCGCACGAACTTCCATGGCAGCTAGCAAACCAAGTGACTCGCTGCTTCCCAAATGTTCAAGATCAGGCGTTAGCCCATACATTGCAATTCCAGTTCGAACTAAATCAAAGGCTGCACTGTGATTTGTAAGTGCTGCTGCTGAATTTGCTAAATGCTTTATCTGAGGAACAACTCCCACTGCTGCTAGATCAGTAATTGCTTTATTAAAATTAGCTAGCTGGTCTTGGTTCTGTTTTTCACGAACTTCATCTGCCCGAGCAAAATGAGAGAAAATTCCAACCACTTCAACTTTACTGAAATCTGATTTTAGAAACTCTGTCCACTCATCTAGAAATCCACCGCGAGTCATTCCGGTATCTACTTCGATATGAATTCGAGCGCGCTTGCCAGTTGCCACAATCTCTCTGAAAACATCTAACGATGGAACTGCTAAATCAATTTGCGCAACAATGGCAGCTGCATAATCTGAACCAGGTGGAACTAGCCAAGCTAGAATCGGCGCTGTAATTCCGGCAACTCGCAGTGCATGTGCTTCTTCAACAAGTGCCACACCGAGCCAAGTAGCACCCGCGCTGATTGCGGCATTAGCTACTGGCACTAACCCATGACCATAAGCATCTGCTTTAACTACCGCCATCAATTCGGTACCTGAAGCCGTTTTCAACTTCTTAACATTTGCCGCAATAGCAGTTAAATCAATGCGAGCTTCGGCGCGATTGCTCATTAGCGCTCCACGATCACAAAGGCAGAAGCGATACCAGCATCGTGGGAAAGTGATAAATGCACAGCAGCGCCATCAACTAAATCAGCGATCTCACCGCGAAATAAGAAGGCTGGTTTGCCGCTTTCCAAATTAATCACTTCGGCATCATGCCACGGTAAACCTTTGCCAGCGCTAAGAGCTTTAGCTAGCGCCTCTTTGGCGGCAAAGCGAGCTGCTAAGGAATGAATTGGCTTGGCTTGTTCGGCAACTGTAAATAGTCGTTCTTTAAGACCCGAGGTGCGCTCTAGCGCTTCAGCAAATCTAGCAATATCAACTACATCGATTCCTACGCCGTCAATCATGATTGATCCTTGCGCGATGGAATGATTCGGTCAATAGCGGTAACTGAAATTAAGAGCGCTCCCCCTAGGAAAATGCCACCCAGTAAGTCTGAGAACCAATGGGTATTTCGGTAGAGCGATACAAACATAATTGCCGTAGTAACAGATGAAACTATCGTAATCAGATGCTTGGCACTGTTCGGCTGATCCCATAAATATCGGTAAACCAAATAAGCAAAAAGCCCCCAAATTAAAACTGCATTTGAAATATGGCCGCTTGGAAATGACATTCCACCTGAATTCAAGAGATCCATATTTAGGCGGGGTTTAGTACGCCCAATGTATAACTTAAAAATACCTACCACACCATTGAGAGCCAGTAACGCAATTAGCGAAAGCAGTAGTGGCCGATAAGTATTAAATCTGCGCCACAAATATGCCGATAACAACAAGATAGCAATCGCACTTAGTCCGCGAAGCCCTAAATCATCGATGCGGCGCAAAATAAAATAGACCCACTTCGGAAAAAGATATCTGTCAAAAGTGGCAATCTTGTCATCGATGGTAATTAACCAACCTGCAGTTACTACTTGATAGGTAACAAACAAAAACCCTGAAGTAGCAAACGCTGCCCAAGAGAATGAGCGACTTAACTCTTCGCGTTGGTGCGCTTTCAATTTGAGCATTATTCGACCGTTACCGACTTAGCTAAATTGCGAGGCTGGTCTACATCATTGCCACGCGCAATCGCCATTTCGTAAGCGAATACCTGCAGCGGAACTGTGGCTAAGACTGGCTGGAAAAGTGCCGGTACTACGGGAATTCGGATCACGTGTGTGGCACCAGTGACTTCGGCACCTTCTTCAGCAATCACAATTACTTGTGCGCCACGTGCTTTAACTTCTTGAATATTGCTCAACATCTTTTCATCGAGAGAATGTTCGTGACCGGCAGGAACGATTGCAATTACTGGAGTTCCTTCTTCAATTAAGGCAATTGGGCCATGCTTTAGTTCGCCACCTGCGAAACCTTCGGCATGCATGTAAGCAAGTTCTTTAAGTTTTAACGCACCTTCAAGAGCTGCTGGAAAACCGACGTTGCGACCTAAGAACAAAACCGATGAACTCTTGGCAAAGGTGCGAGTTAGAGCTCGAAGCGGTTCTACCGTTTCCAGAATTGCTTCAATTTTTGCGGGTAGTGCAAGTAATTCGTTATATAGATCAGCTACTTCAGTATCAGTTAGTTCTTTACGAACTTGTGCTAGATGCAGACCAATTAAATAAACAGCCACAACTTGAGTTAAGAATGCTTTAGTCGAGGCCACCGCAATTTCGGGCCCGGCGTGGGTATAGAGAACCGCGTCTGACTCACGAGGAATCGTTGAGCTATTGGTATTACAAATTGCTAAAACTCGAGCACCCGCAGCTTTGGCATGACGCAGCGCCATCAAGGTGTCCATCGTTTCGCCTGATTGCGAGATGGCAATTACTAAAGTTTGGGCATCAATGATCGGATCGCGATAGCGGTACTCACTTGCGATTTCGACTTCAACCGAAATTTGGGCCCATTTTTCAATGGCATATTTTGCGATCATGCCAGCGTGATAAGCAGTGCCGCATGCAATAACCACAATCTTCTTAAGCGAGCGAATTTCTTCATCGCTCATCTTTAACTCATCTAGTTCAATCTGATTGTTATCAGTTAAGCGGCCAATCAAAGTATCAGCGACAGCTTTGGGTTGTTCAAAGATTTCTTTCAACATGAAATGGCTAAAGCCGCCTTTTTGCGCTGCTTCGGCATCCCAAGTCACTTGGTACTCGCGCGGAGTTTGCGCGTTGCCATCAAGGTCGGTGATCTCAAAACCAGTCGGCGTTATAACCACAATTTCGTCTTGACCAAGTTCAACTGCACGCTTGGTGTATTCAATAAATGCTGCTACATCTGATGCCAAGAAATATTCGTTATCGCCCACACCTAATACCAGTGGTGAGTTACGGCGAACGCCAACAATTACCCCTGGGTTATCTGCGTGCACTGCCAGTAGCGTGAAAGAGCCACGCAAGGTTTTAACTGCCTCACGCATTGCAGCTGGCAAGTCACCATTGAATTCTTTACGCAGATCACTTAATAAGTGAGCCACAGATTCGGTATCTGTATCAGAGTGAAACTTATGCCCCTTGGCTTGCAGCTCTGCTTTTAATTGATTGTAATTTTCGATGATGCCGTTGTGAATAACCGCAAGCTTGCCTTCGTTATCTACATGAGGGTGGGCGTTGTTATCTGTCGGCCCGCCATGTGTAGCCCAACGCGTGTGACCAATACCAGAAGTTGCTGATGGAAGTTGATCGCCGAGTGAGCTTTCTAAATTGCCTAACTTGCCAGCACGCTTTTCAATAAATAATTTACCGCTTGTACCGAGAGCAATACCGGCTGAGTCGTAGCCACGATATTCCAGGCGACGCAAACCTTCAATCAGCGGAGTTATGGCCGAATTTTTACCGGTGTAACCAACGATTCCGCACACAGAATTACTTCAATTCAGTTTCAACTACTTGCGCTAATTTAGTAGCCACACCTTGCGCAACCGCGTCGCTCTGCGCCTCAACCATCACGCGCACAAGTGGCTCGGTGCCAGATGCGCGCAGCAATACTCGGCCATTTGAACCCAGTTCTGTTTCGGCAGTCTTGACCGCAGCGGCAATCACAGTAGAGCTAGCAAGGCGTTCTTTAGCCACATTCTTAACATTAATTAATACCTGCGGGAAACGAACCATTACGCGCGAAAGCTCTTGCAAGGTTTGGCCTGAGCGCTTTACTTCAGCCAATAGTTGCAGCGCTGTTAGTAAGCCGTCGCCAGTATTTGCGTGATCGCGCATGATTACGTGGCCAGATTGCTCGCCACCTAAATTAAAGTCTGATTGCAGCATTGCCTCAAGCACATAGCGATCGCCAACTGCAGTTGTAACAACTTCAATTCCGGCTTCAGCCATGGCATGCATGAAACCTAAATTGCTCATGACGGTGCCGACAATGGTGTTTGCTTTCAACTTTCCTTGTGCTTTAAATCCTTTAGCTAAAATTGCCATAATTACATCGCCATCGATTTCAGCGCCTGTGGCATCTATCGCTAAACAACGATCGGCATCGCCATCGTGTGCGATACCAACATCGGCGCCATTTTTAAGTACGGCGTTACGCAAGAAATCTAAATGAGTTGAACCAACACCATCATTAATATTCCAGCCATCAGGAGTATTGGCAATTGCAATTACTTCGGCGCCAGCTCGCGAGAGTGCAACTGGTGCAGTAAAGGATGAAGCGCCATTTGCGCAATCAACAACTACTTTTAAACCCGTTAGCGAAACATCGATGGTTGAAAGTAAATGTTCGATGTAGTTATTAACTAATTGATCATCGTTGATAACTCGACCAACAGCAGCGCCAGTTGGACGTTGCCATGGTTCGCCAATGCGTGCTTCAACTAGTGCTTCGACATCATCGGCTAATTTTTCGCCACCACGTTGAAATAACTTGATGCCGTTATCTGGCATTGGATTATGCGATGCGCTGATCATGACGCCAAGGTCAGCGCCGGTGCTGGCAACTAAATAAGCAACTGCCGGTGTTGGAACAATGCCAACGCGATAAACATCAACACCAGCACTTGTTAAGCCAGCAACAACTGCAGCTTCTAGAAATTCACCGGATGCCCGAGAATCTTGGCCCACGATTGCGCGCGGACGATCATTTGAATTTTCAACGAGGATATGTGCAGCAGCTACAGCGACATCAAGGGCTAATTCAGCAGTTAAATCAACGTTTGCTAAACCACGAATTCCGTCGGTTCCAAAGAGTGACAAAAAGTCCTCCTCCTGCCGAGATAGCTACCGAATAGATCGGTAAAAGTGTATTAGCGCTTGCTGTATTGAGAACGCTTACGAGCCTTCTTTAGGCCGTACTTCTTACGTTCAATTACACGAGCATCGCGCTTAAGGAAGCCAGCTTTTTTGAGAGCTGGGCGGTTAGCCTCAACATCGATCTCGTTAAGTGAACGTGCAACGCCTAAGCGAAGTGCGCCAGCTTGACCAGATACTCCGCCACCGTTGATACGTGCAAAAACATCGTATTGATTTTCAGCACCGACAGTGCGGAAAGGCTCTGAAACTAATTGTTGGTGAACTTTATTTGGGAAGTAATTCTCAAGTGTCTTACCGTTAACAACCCAACGACCCGTGCCAGGTACTAGGCGAACGCGAGCAACTGCTTCTTTACGACGACCGGTTCCTGCGCCAGGTGCCTTGATTGCTGGGCGGTTGGTTGCAGGTGCTGGTGAAGATG
>CAIXTG010000020.1 GCA_903922325.1 uncultured Actinomycetes bacterium | reverse complement strand
TCAGAATAGACATAACTGATTAGTCCGAAGTCAGTGCTGTTCGCTAATTCAATCGCTTCAGCATCGGTATCGAAAATAACTACTGGGGCAACCGGACCAAAGACTTCGTGGTTAAGAATTTCAGCCTTCTTATCTACTTCTAAAACAGTCGCGGGATAGAAAGCACCTGGACCATCTGGGGTTTTGCCGCCAGTTAGAACCTTTGCGCCAGTTTTGATTGAGTTATCGACTAACTCGGCAATCTTGTTGCGCTCTTTAACTGAAACGCTGGCACCTAGTTGAATTCCAGCATCGCGGCCGCGGCCCATTACAAATGCGCCCATTGCAGCGGCAAACTTTTCTGTGAACTCTTTAGCAACTGGACGTTGCACATAAATACGATTTGCAGCAGTGCAAGCGGCGCCGCCATTGCGCATCTTGGCGAGCATTAAACCTTTTACCGCTTCATTAATGTTGGCATCATCCATCACAACAAAAGGTGCGTTTCCGCCAAGTTCCATAGAACAACGAATTACATTGTCGGCAGCTTCTTTAAGAATTATGCGTCCGACTTCAGTTGAACCAGTGAAAGAAAGATTCTTAACTCGCTTATCGTGCAACATCTTGGCGATGGCAGGACCCGTTGGTGTTGGCAGAATTAAATTAACAACGCCTTTTGGAACCCCTGCGCGATCCAAAATATCAACGATAGCGAGCGCGGTAAGTGGTGTTTCACCGGCTGGTTTCAAAATCATTGTGCAGCCCGCGGCGATGGCTGGACCAATCTTGCGAGTTGCCATTCCAGCCGGGAAGTTCCAAGGTGTAATCAGAATTGAAAGACCAACTGGTTGATGTGTAACGAGAATTCGCTTGTCTCCACTTGGTGACATTCGGAAATCACCAGCGATGCGAACAGCTTCTTCAGAGAACCAGCGGAAAAATTCTGCGGCATAGGCAACTTCACCTTTTGCATCTGGAAGGGCCTTGCCATTTTCTTTCGAAATTAATTCGGCGAGGTAATCGGCTTCTTGCGTCATAAGTTCAAATGCTTTGCGCAGAATTTCTCCGCGAACGCGTGGGGCGGTCTTCGCCCAGGCAGGTGCGGCGCGATCGGCGGCGGCTAGCGCAGCTTCAATTTCGGCATCTCCGGCGGTGGCGACTTTGGCGATAACTGAGCCATCACTCGGATCAATTACATCCAAAGTGCCGTTTCCATCGACCCATTGACCATCTATATATAACTGAGTGCGCATAAGATGAGCATACTGAAAAGGCAATTAGACGCGCTAGCCGCGGTAACTGAAGGAGTTCGTGTGCCAAAGTCTTGGACAGATGGTGCGCCGCAGCCTGTTGCACTTCAGGATCATGCTCATTTAAAGGATCCGCTTCGCTACAAGATTAAGCGTCGCCTGCTCGGTAATGCGCTCAATCGACATTCGTTAGGCCATCAGCGTTTATCAAAGCGATATGCCTTGGGAATTCTTTCCTCTGACTGTATTTCATCTTCTGCATACGGCAGCGAACAGATTCTCATCGCTTTGTTGCCAGCGTTTGGTTTGGCGGCATTTGCAATCTTGATGCCGATGACAGCTGTTGTTTTAGCAATTCTTTTAATTATTACTCTTTCCTATCGAAATGTTATT
>CAIXTG010000019.1 GCA_903922325.1 uncultured Actinomycetes bacterium | reverse complement strand
TACCGCAGGCGGCGTCGAGATTATTCGTTGGGCTAAAGCGAGAGGTATCCAAGTAACTGCTGAAGTAACTCCGCATCACTTATTACTAACTGATGATTATGCTAGGAATTACGATCCGATCTTCAAAGTCAATCCACCATTGCGATTAGAGAGTGATGTTTTAGCTCTGCGTGCTGGTTTAGCAGATGGCACTATCGATATTGTGGCGACCGATCACGCACCACATAGTTCCGAAAGCAAGGACTGCGAATGGGCAGTGGCAAGTTTCGGAATGGTTGGTCTCGAGACCGCACTTTCAATTGTAATTAAGACAATGGTTGAAACGGGTGCGATGAATTATGCAGAAGTGGCAGACCGTCTTTCGACAGCTCCTGCACGTATTGCTCGCTACGAAAATCATGGTCAACCGTTAGAAGTCGGACACGTTGCCAATCTCACCGTGGTAGATACCGCGGCTAAGTGGATTGTTGATCGCGACTTAATGTCTACTAGGTCTAAGAACACGCCATTTCATGGATTTGAATTACCTGGCGTGGTAACACACACCTTCTTTAACGGAAAGCTGGTCTTTGGTGAGTAAGGCGCTGCTAGTTCTTGAAGATGGTCGCATTTTCACGGGCAATTCCTGGGCGGCTGTAGGTACGACTTTTGGGGAAGCCGTGTTTTCAACTGGCATGACTGGTTATCAAGAGACGCTCACGGATCCGAGTTATCACAAGCAGGTAGTGATCATGACTGCGCCGCATATCGGCAACACAGGAATGAATTCACCTGATGAAGAATCAACCAAGATCTGGGTTAGCGGTTTTGTGGTTCGTAATCCTTCCGCAGTAGTTAGTAATTGGCGCAGCGAACGTTCCCTGGAAGATGACCTGATCGCCCAAAATGTGGTGGGTATTAGTGGAGTAGATACCAGGGCACTTACTAGGCACTTGCGTGATCGCGGGGCAATGAAAGTTGGAATTTTTTCGGGTACTGAACTTTCGATTGAAGAAATGGTTACCCAAGTTAGATCAAGTGGTGCGATGGCAGGAGCGTACTTAGCTCAAGATGTTTCCACCGACCAGCCATATGTCGTGCCTGCGATTGGTGAAAAGAAGTTCACAGTTGCAGCACTTGATTTAGGAATCAAGGCAGCCACACCTCGTTCCATGGCCGCTCGCGGAATCGAAGTTCATGTATTGCCAGCTAATACTAGTTTTGCCGATATTCAGGCTTTAAATCCAGATGGGGTTTTCATTTCCAATGGTCCTGGTGATCCATCGACTATGACTGAAACTGTCGAGTTGGTTCGCGAAGTCTTGTCCGCAAAGATTCCAATCTTCGGAATTTGTTTTGGCCATCAAATCTTGGGTCGCGCTCTCGGTTTTGAATCTTACAAACTGCAATTTGGACATCGTGGCATAAATCAGCCGGTGATCGATAAAGTCACTCAGAAAGTTGAAATTACGGCGCACAATCATGGCTTTGCAATCAAGGCTCCGACTACCGGAACTTTCACAACTGTTTTCGGACCTGGTCATGTAACCCATGTAAATTTGAACGACGATGTGGTCGAAGGTTTGGCTTTACTTGAACAACCAGCATTTAGTGTGCAGTACCACCCAGAAGCTGCCGCGGGTCCTCATGATGCAAACTACTTATTCGATCGCTTCGTCGATTTAATGGTGGCAAATCCAGTTGGAGCGCTAAATGCCTAGAGATAATTCAATCAAAAGCGTTCTTGTAATAGGCAGCGGCCCAATCGTAATTGGGCAGGCATGTGAGTTCGATTATTCAGGTACTCAAGCTTGTCGAGTATTACGCGCCGAAGGTATCCGCGTCATCTTGGTTAACTCAAATCCGGCAACAATCATGACCGATCCTGAATTCGCTGATGCTACTTACATTGAGCCGATTACCGCGGAATACATTGAAAAAATCATTGAGATCGAAAGACCAGATGCGATTCTGGCGACATTGGGTGGCCAAACCGCACTAAATGCGGCGATTGCTTTGAGTGAACGCGGAACTCTTGCGAAATTCAACGTTAAGTTGATCGGAGCAGATATTCCAGCAATTAATCGCGGCGAGAATCGCGAACTCTTTAGAGCGATCGTTGAGAAAGTCGGGGGAGAGTCTTCTAAATCCATTATCTGTCACACTATTGACGAAGTATTAGCTGCGGCAGATGTTTTGAATTATCCAGTCGTAGTTCGTCCATCTTTCACAATGGGTGGCCTAGGTTCAGGT
>CAIXTG010000018.1 GCA_903922325.1 uncultured Actinomycetes bacterium | reverse complement strand
GTATTTACAGATGTTTGTCAGTTAGATCCTGAAGTTCCGGCCGAATGGGCGTCCTACCAAGATTTTGCTAAGCGAGTGTTTGGTTGTGCACGCCCCTATAGATTCTTAGATGTAAAACTTCCCGATACAAAGCCAAGTTCAGTATTGAGCGACCCGACAACCCTTCAGCCAGTTTCGCAATGTAAGTTACCCGCACAAAATAACTATAACAATGTTGGATTTAGACCAAATGGCTGGCAATTTAATGGAGATCTTCAAATCCAAGTTATTCCGGTTGAGTTTACGGACTTCAAAGCATCAGGAAGCCCTTCAAAGGAATACGGAAAATATTTAAACTACCTTAGAGATATGTTTTATAAAATCTCAGATGGAAATACTCGAATTACTTTTAAAACCCCGGAATCCTTTTTGAAACTTGGCGTTGAGTTGAAGTCCTATGACACGCAAGGTTTGCTAGAAAAAAATGGTAGATATGTTTGGAAGAAACTTGATCTAGCTCGTTACCGAAATGATATTTTTAATCTTGCAGACAAAGAATTCAATTTCACTGGTATTGATATGACAGTGATCTTGGTGCCGCAATCAGTTCCTTCGGAATACATCGCTCATAGCCCACAGTTTAGGATGGACAATGTTCGTACTTCAGAAGGTGAAGTTAAATACAACTATTTAATGCCACCGGCAACAGAGGTGGATTACATGAGTTGGTTTGGCGTTGAGCCCTTCCTGCATTTGCACGAATTTTTTCATGCGAATGGTTTACTAAATGATCATCTAGGTGACAATGACGGCAAAGGCCCTAATAGTGGTACAGGACGATGGGGCAATATGTCTGGAATGTTGACAGACTTTATTCTGTGGGACAAATGGATTGCTGGGATGCTCCGCGATAATCAGGTTATTTGCGCTTCATCTGTTGCGTCGGGAACATATTGGATTAAGCCAGCGAATTATTTTGGTACGTTTGAAAAGCTTTTAGTGATCCCGTTAAGCTCAACGAGAGCAATCGCAATTGAGTCTGAACGTGCCGCAGGAATGAACTTCAAAATTCCTAAAATTTCACAAGGAGCCCTCGTTTACACTCTGGATACTTTGGATACCCGATTGGATTCAGGTATCTCGGTAATCCGCCCAGAAAATCGAACGGGGCCGATCGAATCGGGATCCTTCATACTTGCAGATGCTCCATTAAAGAATGGCGAAAGCCTGTCAATCTGGGGATACAAAATTACAGTAGTCGAATCTGGTGATTTCGGAGATGTAGTTAAAGTGGAGAAGGCTTAAGAACCTAACTTCTTTAGTGCATCTCCGCTAACGCGATACACAGTCCACTCATCCATGGGCACTGCGCCTAATGATGTGTAGAAGTCGATGCTTGGTTGGTTCCAATCCAGAACCCACCATTGCAATCTTTCATAATCGCGTTCAACGCAGATCTTTCCCAACTCTTTAAGGAAAGCTAAACCGTAACCTTTGCCGCGGTATGCGGGATCAACGTAGAGATCTTCAAGGTAGATACCTGGCTTTCCTACCCATGTTGAGTAGTTAAGGAACCAGATGGAGATACCAACAACTAGGCCATCGCTTTCAGCAACATGGCAGTAAGCAACTGGGTTATCGCCAAAGATTGTCTCTTCGATTTGTTGGATCGTTGCCTTTGCTTCTAGTGGCGCTTTCTCGTACTCAGCTAAATCTTTAATGAGCTGATGGATACAAGGAGCATCCTCTTTGCGGGCGTAACGAATCATTGCGGCAGTCTATAGCGGTTACGGGGGAGTCTTTGAATAAGGAGGTCATCAGCCAATGTTTTCAATGCTTTTTCGACCTGGGATTCATCGGGCCATAACTTCTTGATGGCAGATTCTGTCAGTGATTCATTCTCGCGCAATGCTTGAACAATTGTTCCGC
>CAIXTG010000017.1 GCA_903922325.1 uncultured Actinomycetes bacterium | reverse complement strand
GCATCGCCTTCACGCAGTGCGGCGTACATAATCCTTGCAAAATCTTCGATGTTTTTTGGTGCGGCCAAACGAATTACATCAGCAGGAGTTTCGATATCTGCAAGTGCAATAAACCCTTCACCTAATTCCGGTGTTCGATTTAAATCAACGGTTGCTTTTGGTGCGTAATGATTTTCTAGCGAACCGCTAACTCGAATATTTGTTTCCGCACGCGATACTTTGAGTCCGGTTGATTCTTCAATCATCTCAATGGTGATTGCGCCGGGGCGCAAGATCCGTGGCGCATCGGATGTGCAATCAATGATTGTTGACTCAACGCCAACAGTAGAAGGACCGCCATCAAGGATTAGATCCTGCTGATCGAGATACTCACCGATTTCTTCTTGAACTGCTTGCGCAGTTGTTGGTGAAACTTGTCCAAAACGATTTGCACTCGGTGCCGCAATTCCTTGACCGCCGATTTTTGCGAATGCAGAAAGGAGTGCGAGTGCAATTGAATGGTCTGGAACCCGCAACCCAACTGTGGGTTGGCCGCCGGTTACAAAATCTTCCGCCAAAATAGAGCGCTTTAAAACCAGAGTCATCGGGCCGGGCCAGAAATCACGGGCAAGTGAAATTGCATAATCTGGAATCTCATCAGCCCAATCACCTAGTGATTGCATTGAATGGATGTGCACGATTAAAGGGTGATCAGCGGGACGACCTTTTACTTTGTAGATACGGGCTACCGCATCTTTATTTGTGGCATCTGCGCCTAGGCCATAAACGGTCTCAGTGGGAAGTGCGACTAAGCCACCAGATTTCAATAATTGAGCGGCGGATGAGAGCGCATCAGCGGTGCAATTAGAGACGAAGTCGCCAGCGGTCATGTCCGCAATTATCGCGCCTTTTTGCGAGAAGATAACCACATGGCTCCGCAAGTAAAGGTTATGCAGATAATCGCCCGCATGAATGTGGGTGGTCCTGCGGTAATTGTGGCCGAGTTAATGCGTGGGCTTGATAAATCAGCGATTGAGCAAATTCTCGTAACTGGTTTCTGCGATGAAAATGAAGCCGATTATTTAGATACTGTGGCAAAAGATGTAAAGGCAACGCGAATTGCGGGATTAGGGCGTTCGGTTTCTTTGCTCGCAGATTTGAAAGCCTTCTTTGGTTTGGTTTCACTAATCCGAAAATACAAACCAGATGTGATTCACACCCACACCGCTAAAGCTGGAGTTCTGGGACGGTTGGCATCTTTATTGGCCGGCCGTAGGGCAGTGCGTGTACACACCTTCCATGGACATTTACTGCACGGGTATTTTAGTAAGACGCTAACTCGAATTGTTGTTTTGATAGAGAAGTTCTTCGCTGCTCGCACCAGTGTATTAATTGCAATCGGCAGCAAAGTTAGAGAAGAGATGCTTGCTGTTGGGATTGGCAAGAGCGATAAATATCGAGTCTTTTTCCCTGGGCTGCCCGCTCCGAAAGCGATTTCTAGATCAGATGCCCAGGCAGCACTGGGAATAAGCACGCAAACTTTGTATATAACTTATGTTGGGCGCCTGACCCAGATAAAGCGACCTGATCGATTGCTCGACGTTGCAAATGAATGTAAGCAGCGCGGCTTAGATATTCGCTTCTTGATCGCCGGCGAAGGTGAACTCTTTGAGATTTCTAAAGCGCGGGCCCAGAGCGAACAATTAAATGTAACTTTCTTTGGATGGCGCAGTGATATTGCTCAAATCTTTGCGGCAAGTGATATCGCAATCTTGACTTCTGATAACGAAGGAATTCCGCTGACTTTGATACAGGCAGCGCAAGCGGGACTGCCTATTGTCGCTACCAACGTTGGTTCTATTTCAGATATCGTCATAGATCAGAGCACGGGGTACTTAACCTCAACAAACGAGTCTGATATGGCAGATGCCATTGAAAAATTAGTTAGAGATGCCCAATTGCGCAAGATGATGGGTGAAGCCGGTAAGGCGAGAGCGAACCAGTATTTCTCGCTTGAGCGGATGCTTAGAGACTATACAGATTTATATCGCTCGCTCTAAATCACATTATTTTCTCAGCACCATCACAGCCGCAAGTAAATAAATAGGAGATACTTAAGCCATGACTACAACACGTGTTCGCAAGATAGCCGCCTCATTAATCGCACTCGCACTAGCAGGAGGTATTGCCGCATCTCTTCCTGCAGAAGCAGCAACTCCTGAAACGCGTTATGTGACCGTTAATTCTCAGGGTTCAATCAAAGTAACACCTGATGCGGTTCGATTAAATGCCAATGTTTCATTTGTGGCTGGATCAAATAAGGAAGCGCTTGCAAAGGTTTCAACAGTCGGGACTGCCGTTCGTGCGGCTTTGACTAAGAGTGGAATTCTTAAGGGAGACATCGCGACCCAGAGCATT
>CAIXTG010000016.1 GCA_903922325.1 uncultured Actinomycetes bacterium | reverse complement strand
TATTAACGATTGAAGCGGTGCGAACAGTTAAGAAAACTTGGAAAGTGGGCGTTGAGTCATGACCTACACACTAATTGCTCTGATCGCCGTTTTTATTGCAGCATTCCTTGACTTAGAAGTTCTAAAGACAAAATTACTTAAGCGAAAAGTTTTCTGGACTTCCTACGCCATCATTTTGCCATTCCAGTTGCTGACTAATTGGTGGCTAACTTCGAAAAATATTGTGATGTATAGCGAAGATGCGATATTCGGAATTCGCATTGCATCCGCCCCGCTAGAAGATTTGTTCTTTGGTTTTGCGCTAATTCTCTCGGTAATGGCAAATTGGGTTTTTCTGGGTCGCAAAGCGCATAAAAACTAACGAGCAGCAATCGCCTTTACGTAAGCCTTACCAGCTACTCGCATTCGGCGTGATGTCGAAGTTTTTGCTCGCTTATTGAAAATGTCATAGCCAATCGCTTCGACCTCATCGACAATGCCACAATAGAGTTCGCTAGCAGCTTCGATGCAAGGACGGCTGGATCGTTCTAACTGCAAGATGCCTGGCGTGGATTCTCGTTGTAACTGGCGTACTCGCTCGATTTGAAACTTTAGCGCTGCAGTAATCTCCGGGGTCAGCTTTCGAGCCTCAAGCATTTCGCGATCTACTCCGAATTGAGCTAACTCATCTTGCGGCAGATACACCCGGCCGCGATCTAAATCTTCGCCCACATCGCGAATAAAGTTAGCTAACTGAAAGGCCACGCCTAATTTTTCCGCTGGTTCGTAAGCACCTTCGCTTAAAGCCCCCAAAATAGGGACCATTTCGAGACCGATTACTGCTGCCGAACCATAAACATATTCCATCAAAGCGTCGTAGTTGGCATATTCAGTAACTGTTAAATCCATCGTCATTGAATGCAAAAATGCCACAAAATGTTCGTGGGGGATAGCAAAGCGAGTTACGGTGTCAATTAGCGCGCGACCAACTTGATCATTGGAATCACCACTTTTTAATCCGGCAAGAACTCCATCGCCCCAGTTTTTTAACTCAGCAGCTTTTTGCTGATCAGTTAAAGTCGAAGCTAAATCATCAACAATTTCATCGGCGTAACGGGCAAATCCATATAGTGCATGAACGAAAGGCCGTTTAGCTTTTGGTAATAGCAATGTGGCCAAGTAATAAGTCTTGCCGTGTAGTGCGTTAAGTCGCTTGCATTCTTCATAAGATGCCCGCAACTGCGGATCTGTTATGCCGGCAGCAGTTAATTCATCCATTACTTTACTGGGCCCACAATTCGTTCGGCCGCTAAGCGACCTGAAATCAAAACCATTGGAACGCCAACTCCAGGTTGAGTGCCTGAACCAGTGAAAACTACATTCTCAAAACCTTTAGCAAGGTTGCTTGGGCGAAACGGACCAGTTTGGAAGAAAGTATGCGCACTCGCAAAAGGTGCTCCTGCTTCCATGCCCATTGCTTCCCATTCCAAAGGAGTCGTTAAATGCTCAACTTCAATCGCATCGCCGAATCCGTCGTAGCCACGTTCTTCAAGAGTGCGAATCATTTGATCGCGATAAGGCTTTGACTCTTTACGCCAATCAATATCAGCCGTTAAATTCGGAGTTGGATATAAAACGTAGTAACTCTGCTTGCCAGGTGGTGCTAAATCTGGATCATCATGGGTTGGCACAGTTACGAGAACACTTGGATCGCTCATGAGCTGCTTTTTATTGATGAGTTCATCAAAAACGCCATCCCAAGATTTACCAAAGTGAATATTGTGATGTGCGATGTGGTCATATTTTTTACTTGATCCGATCAACATGGTTGCACAAGATGGTGAGTAGCGCAGGCGCTTTACCGAGCGGGGAGTCTGGCCCAAAAGATCACGCCAAGCCACTGGTAAATCAGGGTTTAAGACAACTGCGTCACAAGTAATTCGTTCGCCTTTATCGGTAATTACCGCCTTTGCTCGGCCATTCTCAAAATCAATCTTGGTTACAGAAGTGCTGTATTTAATTTCCACACCATGTTTTTGAGCAGCTGCCGCGAGCGCAACAGGTACAGCATGCATTCCACCCTTCGGGAAGAAAACGCCACTTACGGAATCCATATAAGCAATGACCGCATAAATTGCTAGCGCTTGCTGTGGGCTAACGCCGGCATACATTGCTTGGAAAGAATAAACCTTTTGCAAGCGAGGATCTTTCAGATATTGATTAACTTTAGGTTGTAGCTTTCGAAAACCACCAAGAGCAACTAAACGTGCCAGGTTTGGGGTTAGTAAATTCAATGGTGAATCAATATTGCGATCAATAAAGTCATTCATCTCATACTTATATAACTTAGTAACAAACTCTACATATCGGCCGTAACCAGCTGCTTCCTCGGCGCTAATAGTTTTTGCAATTTCAGCCTGCATTTGATTTGTATCAGCATGCACATCAAGTTGGGATCCATCATGATAAAAAGCGCGATAAAGCGGCTT
>CAIXTG010000015.1 GCA_903922325.1 uncultured Actinomycetes bacterium | reverse complement strand
GACTGAGAAGGTAGTTCCGATTGCAAACAGCGCGATGACTAACAACAGAGGTGAAGCAAGTGCACTGCGACGAAGCTTAGATATTTTTCTCATATTTCTTTTCTACTTAATTAGGTAGATCGCAGAGAAGAGCGCGATCCAGACGACGTCGACGAAGTGCCAATAGTAAGAAACCACGATTGCTGTTGTAGCTTGATTGTGATTGAAGCGACGAGCTTTTGCCACGCGGATCATCACAATTAGAAATGCGATCAAGCCGCCAGTAACGTGTAATCCGTGGAAACCGGTTGCAATGTAAAAAACCGAACCATAAGCCGCAGAAGAAATACTTAAACCTTCTGATACCAGGGCTGCGTACTCATAAACTTGGCCACCGATGAAGAAGGCGCCCATTAGAAATGTCAGCGCGAACCATTCGCGCATTCCCCATTTGTTAATTTGCCAGATTGAACCTGTTTTGCGTTCTTGGAATCGTTCGGCAGCAAATACACCGAATTGGCAAGTAACTGAAGACAAAACTAGAACAGTGGTGTTAAGAGCAGCAAATGGAATGTTAAGAAGTTCAGTTGAGCTGAGCCAAACTGTTGGGCCTTGAACTGCGCGAGTAGTGAAATACATCGCGAAGAGAGCAGCGAAGAACATCAACTCACTTGATAGCCA
This sequence comes from uncultured Actinomycetes bacterium, assembly GCA_903922325.1. Classification (GTDB taxonomy): domain Bacteria; phylum Actinomycetota; class Actinomycetes; order Nanopelagicales; family Nanopelagicaceae; genus Planktophila. The sequence goes on along the minus strand of CAIXTG010000015.1, from coordinate 7,906 downwards.
AACGATAGTTCCGACAGCGACTAGGTTCGGACGGGTGGGCTTATGCATTCCAACAGTTGTGCTCGACATGGAGGTTATTATTCCCGAAATTACGCTGCATGGCGCCCAGAAGAGCCAGTTTGATCGAGTGATATTGGCCAGAAAGCATGAGTCAGGTCACAGGGGTTTTAGCCATGAATTTGATTAGAATTACCGCCATGAGCAGTGCTGAAACTTCAAAGATCCGGGTAGTTATTTACTCACATGATTCAGCTGTCCGGGCTGCTGTTATCTCAGCGCTGGGTCGTAAAATTGCGGCAGATCTTCCAACTCACGAAGTTCTGGAATTTGCCACAGCGCCAGCACTTCGAGCATTTGTAGATCGCCCAGACTTAGCCGGAAATTTCAAAGCGGATTTATTTATTCTAGATGGCGAAGCAGTTCCTGAAGGCGGAATGGGCGTCGCTCGTCAGCTAAAAGACGAAGTATTTAATTGCCCGCCGGTATTGCTAATTACCGGACGCAAGGAAGATGCCTGGTTAGCTTCTTGGTCTCGCGCCGAATCAGTAGTTACCCACCCAATTGATCCCTTTACCTTGGCGCAGTCCGCTGCTGATTTGTTGCGCAAACAAAATCTCGCAACGACGAATGTCTAATTCCAATACCTGGCCAAAATTAATAGAGACGCTAACCAATGGGTTAGATCTCAGCCCAAGTTCGGCCCAATGGGCAATGAATGAGATCTTGCAGGGTGAAACCGATATTGCGCAGATAAAGGATTTCCTACTAGCTCTTAAAACTAAGGGCGAGACTGCCGAAGAAGTTAATGCTTTTGTTGGGGCGATGTATCAACACAGTTCTCCAATTGAAATTTCCGAACGCGCAGTAGACACCGTTGGAACGGGCGGCGATGGTTTCAACACAATCAACATCTCGACTACTGCTGCCATCGTTGCAGCTGCGGCCGGTGCCAAAGTTGTAAAACATGGAAATCGTGCAGCCACATCTAAATCGGGATCAGCTGATCTACTTGAAGCACTTGGTGTGAATATTGATTTGGTTGGCGATGGGGTTGAAACTGTTTTCCGTGAAGTTGGAATTGGTTTTTGCTTTGCACCCAAGTTTCATCCAGCCATGCGCTTCGCGGCTCCCGCCCGAAAAGAGTTAGGCGTACCTACCATCTTCAATATTTTGGGCCCGTTAGCAAACCCGGCCAAGCCAAAAGCTGCAGCCATTGGTGTGGCTAATGATCGAATGCACTTGCTAATGGCGCAAGTGCTCTCTGCAAAGGGCGTAGATGGTTTTGTGTTTCGAGGCGATGATGGGCTTGATGAAATTTCTCTTGCAACGACCACTTCAGTGCTCACGATTGGGCAAGGCGAGATTTCATCTGATCTGATTGATCCAACTGAGTTTGGAATTTCAAAAGCTCCGATTACAGATTTAGTCGGGGGAGATGCTCAATTCAACGCCAATGTTTCAAGCGCTATTTTCAAGGGCGAGCATGGCGCACCACGCGACGCGGTTGCACTAAATGCTGCCGCTGCAATTGCAGCTTATAAAGGTGAGTTCAATAAATCGCTGACAGAGCGCATGCACGATGGCTACGCAGACGCGATCAAAGCCATTGATTCAGGTGCAGCAACTACTTTATTGGAAAAATGGGTCACGGTAAGTCAGCGACTAGCAAAGTAGCGTTTTTGGAAACAAGTTAAATACTGTCTAACTCTTTGCGCGAACGTGTCGATGATTTTCGGTTACTGAAGTCTTGCAATTCTTCTAAAGTAGTTATTCCCATACTTCCAACTCTGCCAATCAGAGCATGTAAAACATCTACGGTGGCTAGAGCATCATCAAGTGCGCGATGCGTCGGACTTACAGATGCGTTAAAGAACTCGGCAAGGGTTCCAAGTTTGCAGTTGACTACTTCATCCCGACCCAACACCTTTCGCGCTAATTTTGCAGTATCAATTACGGTGAACTTCGGCCACTTGTATTCGCTAGCGGTGGCCGCAGCTTTCAAAAAACTTAAATCAAAAGGCGCATTGTGGGCCACAAATACTGTCTCATTCTCGGCACCAAGAAATTCCAGCAGAATTGGAAAAACTTCAGCAATGCGAGGCGACGAGGAAACCATCGCGTCATTGATGCCCGTAAGCTCGGTAATGAATGAGGGAATAGGTGTTCCGGGATTTACAAAAGTCTGAAACTTACCCAGTACTTCGCCACCACGGACTTTAACGGCACCTATCTCGGTGATGTTTGCGCCTAAATGCGGAGCGCCCCCTGAGGTTTCGAGGTCGAGCACCACAAATGTAGTTCGCACTAACGGGCGACCTAAATCTTCGATGGTAGCTTGCCAAGAATTCATAATGATTGATCCTAAATCTTCTATCTGACAGTGGGAAGCCGAGGTAGATTTCGAGCATGAGCATAATCGGAGCCCCCGCTGGATTGTTAGCAGATTTTCAAGCCCTAGGCGATAAGAAGAATGGTCATATTGGCATTGTGCTTGTTCACGGATTCACTGGTTCGCCAGCTGCAATGCGTCCATGGGCAGAGTTTCTAAATGCTCGCGGATACAGCGTTCGCGTCCCCTTGCTTCCTGGTCATGGCACAAAGCCGGCTGATCTAAATGAAGTTGAGTGGCAGGAATGGCCCAAAAAAGTAAAAGCGGAAATATCTGAACTTCAAAAAACTTGCTCTCAGATATTTGTAACTGGACTCTCAATGGGTGGTGGCACAACTTTGAAAGTGGCCGCCGAACTAGGCGATCAGTTAAGCGGAATTATCTTGGTCAACCCAATGATTCATGTGCGAGGTATTTCACCCGAGTTAGCTTTTGCAATCTCTCGATTAATTAAGTTTGGTAAGAGCGTTGGCAATGACATTAAGCGCAAAGGAGTAACTGAATACAGTTATGACAAATTGCCTTACCGCGGCATTTATCAGCTGCTCACAATGTTGAAACTGACGCGTGCAGCCTTGCCATCGATCAAGGTTCCGATGCAGCTATTTCACAGCGTCGATGATCACACGCTGCCGGTTTCAAACACTGAGATTGTCATGCGCGAGATTGGTTCGGCCAATAAGTCACGAATTGAACTGCTCAACAGCTTCCATGTTGCAACTATTGATCATGACAGCGAATTGATTTTCGCGAACTCTCTGACTTTCATCGAGGGCTTAACGAGATAGTGTCAATCACGTCAGATCTTGCTACCGTCGACGAGACTGATCTTTTGCTAGAGCTCTGGCAGCTGTACATGCAAGATCTAGCACGGTTCCGTAACTTAATTGTCGAGAACGATGGTAGATATCGCGATGATCGTCTGCGAACTTACTTGGCGTATGAAGAGCACTGGCCACTTGTAATCAGAAGTCATGGTGAGGTCGCTGGCTTTGCGCTAGTGCGTAAATCAAAACCCGATACTCACGTGGTTGGCGAATTTTTCATCAAGCCAGAATTTAGACGTGCCGGGGTTGGTGCCGCGGCAGTTGATCAAATCCTGCAAAGGTTCAAAGGTAATTGGGAGATTCCGTTTCAGAGCGAGAATCCGATAGGTGCAATTTTTTGGCGTAAAACGATTTCAAAACTCGGTTACGAGGCAACCGAATCTAATTTACTACAAGATGTTTGGCTTAGGTTTACAAATACGGCGAACTGAAAACCTAGTTCAAGATTTTCTGCATTAAAACCAAGGTGAGCGCGCTGCCATTCTTCTTCGCAACTTCTGGCATTCGAGCGGATTCAATAAACCCAAACTGAGAATGAAGCGAGATGGATCCCAGATTTTTGCTATCGATAGCCGCAACCATGACATGCCTTTTGTCGGCAGTGGCAATATTTATTAATTCGGCAAGAATTGCTGTCCCAATTCCTTTGCCACGTTTATCGGAACGCACATGAACACTATGTTCAACGGTGTCGTCATAACCTTCACCGAAGCGGAAGTTTCCAAACACGCCGTACCCAACAATCTCTTCTGAATCAATCGCAACCAGAACTGGGAAGCCATCGTTGACTTTGGCCTCAAACCATTCAATCCGCTCGGAAACCGGAACGGCTGACTCGCGATAGATCGCATCGGAATTGACGATCACTTCGTTGTAGATAGCAGTAATCGCTTCCAAGTCGGCGTGGGTTGCTCTACGTATTAACACAGCACAATTCTATGGCGCGTGGTTATCAAAACTAACTTATGGCACTTATTGGAAGACAAATTGCTAGCCTTAAGCCATGCTTACGGATATTCAGAAACGCGCACGACTGGCAGTAACGGCAACCTTTATAACCAATGGACTAGTCGTAGGCGCTTTCGTCGCAAGAATTCCAGATATCAAAAAAGCTCTCGATGTTTCTAATTCAACGCTCAGCCTGTGTTTGTTAGCCAGTTCATTAGGAGTGTTTGCAGCTCTTCCGGTGGCCGGAAAACTTTGTGCGAAGTACGGCAGTTCGCCGGTTGCTTTTTATGCAACTTTAGCAATGGTGGCTACATGGACGTTGCAGAGTTTTACTTTCTTCGCAGTTTGGGCTTTTGCGTTAACCGCGTTTCTTGCTGGCTACACCTTAGCTACGCAAGATGTCGCAATGAATTCGCATGCAGTTACGCTTGAACATCAAAGTTCGCTACGTTTGATGAGCGTTTTCCATGGGATGTTTTCAGTGGGTGGTTTCAGTGGCGGAATCCTGGGCGGACTTGCATCACAACTTGGAATTAGTTATCGGGTTCAGACAGTAATTATTTGTGCAGCAATAACCATCATCGCTTTGCAAGTGCGAAAGCTTTGGTTGCCTGGTTCTGACGATTTGCACGAGTTAGAACCTGGTACGAAAATGCATCGACCCGCCATCATTTGGCTATTTGGAATATTCGGTTTGTGTTCAACTATCGGCGAAGGCGCAGTTGGGGACTGGGGTGGAGTATTAACCCGCGAAACTTACGGGGCATCTCCATTTGTAAGTGCGGTCCCGTACGTAGTTTTCTCGGCGACCATGATCATTGGCAGATTTTCCGGAGATCGGTTAGCCACAAGATTCGGCGCCGCGAAAGTTTTAGCAAGTGGGGGATTGATCGCTTCAATCGGAATGTTCTCGGGATTACTTCTTAACTCGACTGCCGGCACAATATTTGGCTGGTTCTGGATGGGAACTGGACTTTCAGTTGCGATCCCACTTCTTTTTAGTGCTGCTGGTTCAATGGCTAGTAACAAATTTGCGGGCCAAATGGCACCAGCGCAAGCCGTGGCAATGGTCTCCGGTATTTCCTACTTCGGATTTATCGTAGGTCCACCATTTATCGGTTTTGTTTCAGATGCAACAACACTTCGAACTGCGCTGTTTATCCCGGCGTTATTAGCTCTAGCTATTGTGGCAAGTGCGAGGTTTGCTAAGAGCGCCTAGCGTGACCCGCGGGAGAAAAGGTATATTCCATGCATGAGTACAAATCCATTCCTTTCGAAATCAACGTTGGCTTATGAACTTCCGCCATTTGCACTGATCCAAGAAGATCATTACCTCGACGCGTTTTATCAGGGAATGAAGGAGCAGTTACAAGAAGTTGATGCCATCTTGGCTAATTCTGAAGCTAGTTTCGAAAATACTATTGAGGCGATGGAACGCAGTGGCGCGATTCTTACTCGCGTACTTAGTGTTTTTTATAATAAGTCATCAAGTGACACAAATGATCGAATTGATGCCATAGAAGCAGAGATCGCTCCGAAACTCGCGGCTCATTCAGATGCAATTCGGCTAAACCCACAACTCTTTGCGCGTATTAAGACACTCCGAGAAAACGCATCTGAACTAAATGAAGAACAGGCCTGGCTCGTAGAGCGCTACTTTAGAGATTTCGCCCATGCGGGTGCCGAGTTGAGTGAATCAAGTCGAGACCGAGTCAAGCAAATCAACGAAGAACTTTCATCTCTGCAAACTCAATTTAGTAAAAAACTTTTGGCAGATACCAATGATTTAGCGGTTGTGGTTGAAAACGAGAGCGAACTTGATGGTTTATCGCCTAATCAAATTGCAGCTTGTAAGGCTGCTGCTGAATCACGTGGGTTGAGTGATAAATGGTTAATTACAATTTTGAATTTCACGGGCCATCCACTCTTAAGTTCTTTGAAGAATCGGGCACTGCGCGAGAAGATCATGAATCAATCGCTTATTAAGGGCGGTCGCAATAACGAGAATGATACGAAGGAAGTTTTGCTCAAAATGGTGAAGTTGCGAGCCGAGCGAGCTAAATTATTCGGAGTTAAGACACACGCAGAATTTGTGCTTCAAGAGCAAACCGCCGCAAATCCAGCTAATGTGCATTCGATGTTGCGCAAGTTAGCGCCAGCGGCTGTTAAGAATGCGCAACGCGAAGGTCAAGATATCCAGCAGATTATTTCGCGCGAAGAATCTCATGAGTTGGCGAGCTGGGATTGGGGTTTCTACACCGAAAAAGTAAGAGCTGAGAAATACTCGCTAGATACATCTGCGATGAAGCCATACTTTGAGTTGGAAAGCGTGCTTAAGAATGGCGTGTTCTTTGCGGCCGAAAAACTCTACGGGCTTACCTTTAAAGAACGTCCAGATTTGATTGCGTACCATCCCGAAGCACGGGTTTTTGAAGTGTTCAATGAAGATGGATCTGCTGTTGGTTTGTACATCGCAGACTTCTATACGCGTGACTCAAAGCGTGGTGGAGCTTGGATGAACTCATTTGTTAGACAGAATAGATTGCTCAATCAGAGTCCAGTCGTTGTTAACAATATGAACGTGTCAAAACCACCTAAAGACGAAGTAACGCTGCTTTCTTATGACGAGACAACGACCCTTTTCCATGAATTCGGACATGCAATTCACGGATTACTTTCAAACGTTACCTATCCGCGCGTTTCTGGCACGGCGGTACAAAGAGACTTTGTTGAGTTCCCATCGCAAGTAAACGAAATGTGGATCTTGTGGCCCGAGGTGTTAGATAACTACGCGATCCATTACCAAACGGGGGAGCGACTCCCGCAGGAATGGGTAGAAAAGTTGCACGAATCTTCCACATTCAACGAAGGTCATGCAACGACTAGCTATTTAGCTGCCGCAGTTCTTGATCTTGCTTGGCACTCATTAGAAGATACTTCTAAGGTGTCTAGTGTTGAAGAATTTGAGGAGCAAGCTATTCGTGAGTATGGCTTGCAATACGCTCCGGTACCTACGAGATATCGATCAACCTACTTTTCCCATATTTTTGCAGGCGGGTATTCAGCTGGCTATTACGGATATATCTGGAGTGAAGTTCTAGATGCTGAAACAGTTGAATGGTTTAAGGAAAACGGTGGCTTGACTCGAAAGAATGGCGATCATTTCCGAAACGCTTTGATGAGCCGTGGTGGATCTGTCGACTCAATGCAGATGTTCCGAAATTTCCGGGGCCGTGACGCACAGATCGAACCACTTCTTAGACGCAGAGGTTTAGAGCAAGAAGTTTAAGTTTTGTAAAAGTTTTCCAATTGCTGTGGTGGACGATACTGGGATCGAACCAGTGACCCCTTCCATGTCAAGGAAGTGCGCTACCGCTGCGCCAATCGTCCGTGGGTGCAGCGAATATTACCCCAGATACCGATTACTTTGAAACTGCTAATACTTGAATGAAAGCGCCTTTGCCAGCGATGGCGTGAGCCAATTTACATAAGTTGCGGTGAAATGCCACTGATCAAAGTAGACCAACTTGTTATCAATGATCGCCGGACACATATAGGCATCGCATGCCCAAGCGACAGTATCGATGAAAGTGCCCTTAACTGCAATGGTAGCTGCTTGCTCAATTCTATTGATCGCATTGTTGTCTGCTTTAGTGCGAACCGAAGCACAGATGCTGATCGTCACGCCAGGTTTACTTACGCAATTTATTGAATCAGTTGTCATGCTCGGGTTATTGCCAAT
>CAIXTG010000014.1 GCA_903922325.1 uncultured Actinomycetes bacterium | reverse complement strand
TGCAAGCATCTCACTTTAAGGCAACTTCATTAAATCCACAATCACTATCCACGCTAAAACTCGCTAGGCTTTTACTTAGTCATGCGCAATATGTTCTGCCAATCTGGTTGCCAGACGGGGAAATATTAGGTGATGAGTATAAGGCCATAAATCCACTCCGGGAGGATAAAAGTCCTGTTTCATTTTCAATCAATATGGTGAAAGGGGTTTGGGCAGATTTTGCTTCGAATGATCGAGGTGGAAGCTTAGTAGACTTGTTTCAATACCTCCATCAAATTCAGGATGAAGCGCAATTAATCGCCCAATTGAATGCGTTTTGCGAAGAGCATCGATTAACGTTAGAGAATACACCTCGCCTTTTGACTCAGCCGCCAGTGAAAAAGAAACCACCAACTGAGGTTGTCCCTGTTGAGGAGATGAATTTACTCCCTCCAGATTATGATGTTGCGGGCAATGTCGTGACGGCTACTTGGGAATATCGCACCGTGAAAAATGAAATTTCATTCTACACACTTCGAACCGAACCTGAAGCAGGTAAAAAGGAAGTGAAACCGTGTCGTTTATCGCAAGGGCGTTGGGTTTGGGGGTATCCAGAAGGTAAACTTCCGCTCTTTAATTGTCATAAGGTGGAAGTAGGTACCAAGATTTTATTTGGTGAAGGTGAGAAGACAGCAGCGCATTTAGATACCTTAGGCTTTGGGATTGGTGTTACCAGCGCTGGAGGCTCAAATCGTTTGCTGGGTTCAGATTTATCACCGCTCAAAAAAGGTAGCGAAGTCATCATTTTTCCAGATGCGGATGAGCCAGGCATTTATTATGCAACGCAGGTTATGTATTACTGCCTTGGCTACGACATTCCTTGTCAACTACTTGATGTGTCGAAACTTGGATGGGGGAGTGGCGATGACGCGGCAGATTATGTTGAGCTGGTGTGGTCAGATTATGAATCGCATTTAGTCACGGCGCAGCAGTGGCAAAAATTCCATGAGGATGCTGTTCATGACGCCCTATCTGATTTTGTCGCTGAATTATCCGATATGGAGTTTGATCGTGTTGCGGGCAAACTTGCTAAAGCGTTGGGTATTGGGAAAACAACGCTCAAAAAAGAGCGACAATCTACCCTCAAGCAGGTGCATGAAGACGAAGAGGAGAACGATGTTGATGTTTCTGATATTGATTTATCAAGTGAAGAAAAAAGAGCCCGTCGTCAATTGCTGGATCCCATCGTTGCTCAACTAGCGCATTCCACGGATATTCTTGATCAAGTGGTAAAAATTTGTCATGAAAAGTTGAATGTCCATAACGAAGTGACGTTAATTAAGCTGGGTTATTTATGTGTCGTTAGTCGTTTGTTAGATGGTTATGGGGATAGGCCAGTGAGTTTAATGCTCAAAGGCTCATCAGGATCAGGAAAAACGCACGTGATTAAGCAAGTGTTGAAATTATTTCGCCCTAATGACACGTGGATTGCTTTGAGCTCAATATCGCCTAAAGGATTGATCTACGATAAGCGCAGTTATCGTGGTAAATTGCTGTTTATGCCTGAATGTAATCAATTGGTTGAGCAAGATAGTTTACTCACTCAATTAGTGAAAACGATATTAACGGAAGGGAGTATTACGCATTTAACTGTTGATACGGGAGATAGTCGCTCTCCTGAGGGTCGTGTGATTACAAAGGATGGGCCTATTGCCTTAATTCTTGGCACAGTGCGGGATTATCTCGATGCTGAACTCGAAACGCGAGCATTGTCGTATTACGTTGATGAGAGTCATGAGCAAACACGCAATATTGTTCTACAGGCTGCGGCAAGGTTTGCTGATATGCAAAGCCAAGATGAAGCCATTATTGAGCAGGCATTAGAGCAGTGGTTG
>CAIXTG010000013.1 GCA_903922325.1 uncultured Actinomycetes bacterium | reverse complement strand
ACTGGTATTCATGATGTTGGTTTGCCGCTAATTACACCTGCGCACCCTGCGCTAATTCCGCAAAACATTAACGCGTGGGCACAAGATCTCGATGTGCCGATTGCCGAAGTTCGCTTATTCCACGCACTACGCGAAGCTGCAATTGCTCGACTATTTGATAACAACCCTTGGTTAGTTTCATATTTGCGCCAATCAATTACTGATTATGGCCGCGGCATCACAATCGACATGGATGCAATTCAAGATCAAGCTACTTCTGCACTTAGTTCAGCAGAGATTGATCTGAATAATCCAGAATCATTTGCCAACGCAATCAATAAAGGTTTATTCACGCCCGAAGAATCAGATGCGCAGAAAGCTGCGTTAACAAAACTTGAAGTTGCACTCGCTCTTATTGATGGCTGGGTTGATGAAGTTGTCACAACTGCAGCTGGTGAACGATTGCCTAATTTAGAAAAGTTGCGCGAAACTTTGCGTCGTCATCGCGTAACGAATGCGCCAACCAAGCAACTATTTTCTTCACTGCTCGGGCTAGAGGTATCCCCTCGGTTAGCGCGCGAAGCAAGTGCTTTCTGGCGATCAATTTCTGAACTCAGCAATATCTCAACTCGCGACAAGATTTGGTCTGGCATCTTGCCAACTCAAGAAGAGTTGCTTAATCCGCAGCTTTATTTAGCAAGCGTTGAAGTGCCAGATGATTTGAGTGGCTTACTTTAAGTAAGACAAGAATAAAAAAGCGAAGTCCCCGGTCGCTGTTAAATATCTGCCTTCCCCTTGCAGATATAAAACTGTTATCCGAGGAATTCGTAAGCGTGAACTTAACGAAGTTTTCAATCTGAATCAACCGACTCTCAGATTGACAAAGTGATTCTTTTCCTTGTAATGAACTACTTTCACGCTACCTTTTGCTTATGAATTCATCTGAAAATATCGATTTATTTTCAATTACTGAATCGCAAATAACTAAACCTGTAGTTGATACTTCTCTTGAAATTGCACCAACTTTGCCAGGGGTTGACCAAGGCGAAATCGTGGTCATTCGTTCTAAGCGACGGAAGAAAAATATTTCAGCATATCGCCAAGGTGGACAGATAGTAGTTTCGATCCCAGCCCGAATGAGTAAAGCTGACGAGAGATCGATTGTCCCTGAGATGGTCGAACGAATTCGTAGTGCAGAAAAAGACCGAACCCCATCTGAATCGGCTCTGATCGCCCGCACCGTGGCCCTAATCGAGGCCTACGCCCCCGAAATCACTGAACGCCCGGCCAGTATTGACTGGCGCCAGATGCGTGAGCGCTGGGGATCTTGCACCGGCATCGACCGGAGCATCCGAATCTCAGATCGCCTTAGGTTTGCCCCAGCCTACGTGCAGGACTATGTCCTCTTCCATGAAGCGATTCACCTGCGCTTTTTCGACCACGGCGCCGATTTCCAGCGAATTCTTGCCGCCTACCCCGATGCCGAGAAAGCTCAGGCCTATCTCGATGGTTACGAGCTGGCCGAGAGCGATCTAGCACCGCCTGAGCTGAAATAAGGCCTAGGCGCGCCTAAAAAACTTCCCACAAACCACGCTCAGAAACCCCAGATTGAGCGTGAGCGGGGGTATCGTAAAGCCTGCACGCAAGTAAATTTCGTCGAATTCCATCGACAAATGCTCGCGTCGATTGGAGGCTTCACATGGCAGAGACATACAAAGGTGACGCTTACTGCGTTAAGTGCAAAGAGAAGCGTGATTTTGAAGGAACTGTAAAGGTTTCCGACTCTGGTCGTCGCATGGCACAGGGCATTTGCCCAGTCTGTGGCACCAAGGTCAATCGCATCCTTGGCAAAGCTCAGTAATCTTTTTCACCAATAGTTTTATCGAACGACCCGCAGCGAGAACATCGTTGCGGGTCGTTTGCTTTGCTTAGCCGTGTCGTTAATTAAGAGCGCAACTGACTCTGCGAGCCATTCGCATTAACTTCTAGTAAGAAATTTGAGGGTTCTACGCAGAATCTCATCTAGCCCGAATAGCCGAATTCAAATACGCGCACTCTGCGCCAATGACAACAAATTCAGCAACCGAAATATCCGAAATCAAGCCTCGTCTGAAAACTGGGGCAATCGTTACCGCGATCAGCAACACCAAACCACAATCACATTTCATCGGCCACGCCAGCTCGGGGATTCAAATCAGTCATCCGGGGGCTGCTGCCATCTTGGCTAACTTTGTGGGTTCGCTAACCTGCTTTGAAATTAGCATCAAGACTGGAGCGCCATTTGAAGTAGTCAATAAAATCTGTGATGAGTTAGTCGCTGCCAACTTGATCGACCAAATTGCCAAGCCCGTCGTTTTGGCCGATCGCTTTCATTCCGAAAAAACTAATCGCAAAACATTTTCGCAGGACCAGAGCCAAGATGTTGCCTACTTGCAATTGCAAGAACGCATCGCGCCCGAACTCGGTCAGATCACTTGGCAATCCGGAATCATCGATGCTGGCGTTACCACCTTAAGTCAGAGACAAAATGTGGCCATCGATATTTGTGGTGATGACCGATTAGCTACTTCACTCTTAACAATCTTGTTGGCTAGTGGAGTTTCCCAAACAACTTTGGCGCTAAGTAATCTGCAACGTGACATCACTGCCCGAGACCTAGGAACTGGTGTATTTGCAATCAATGACATGGGCATGAATTTAAATAATCGCATTTGCGAAATCGCTCGCATCTTTTCGGTCTTTCCTATTTCCAAGAACGCTGAGATTAAAAGTTATTTAACAATCATCTTTGGTGCACCAGACCCAGCCAAAATCAGTACTTTGCTGAGTTCTAACTTGCCACACTTATTTATAAGCGCACTCGATGCAACCACAATGCGCATCGGGCCGCTAGTGATTCCGGGCAAAACCCCTTGCAATAGATGCATCGAATTAAGCCAACTTGAACAATCCCCACTTCTGAATCAGATCAATCAAGCTCGCTCGTTTGCCCCAACCCAACAATTAAATGTCGCAGCTACTGCCCAAATTGCCGGCCTAATTGCTCAATCAGTTCTGAACTTTCTAGATACTGGATTTAGCGAATTAATCGGTACCCAAATCTTGCTCGATACAGCGCGGCCATGTAATCCCCAACACATCGCATATGCGATCAACCCTGCCTGCGGGTGTGCCTGGTAATTTCAATGTGCAGCTAGTTTTTCGAAGTGCATAAATCCGGTTACTTAGCCAGAATTACCCAGTGAGCAACTTCGAAACTGAGATCCCGAAATCAACAACGGCGCGTACCGCCAAGATGATTTCTATTCCAGTTGGAATTGCCGGTCGTAGCGCGCTCGGTTTTGGTCGCCAACTAGTTGGCCAATCGGGCAGCATGGTATTTAGTGAGATTCAAGAGAAAACTGCTGAGCAAGTTTTTAAAGTTTTAGGTGAACTAAAGGGCGGCGCGATGAAATTCGGCCAAGCACTTTCAGTTTTCGAAGCAGCTCTTCCAGAAGAAATTGCCAAACCATATCGCGAAACTTTAACTAAGTTACAAGAATCAGCACCACCGCTACCTACCCGCGTAGTTCACAAAGTTTTAGCAAAAGAGTTAGGCGAAGATTGGCGCGACAACTTTGCTAACTTCGAAGATCGACCAACCGCATCGGCTTCAATCGGTCAAGTTCATAAAGCAATTTGGAAAGATGGCCGAGCCGTTGCAGTAAAGATTCAATATCCAGGTGCTGCTGAAGCTTTGATCTCTGATCTAAATCAAATTCAACGCTTTGCGAAAATTTTCCAATTAGTAATGCCTGGTTTAGATATGAAACCGTTGCTCGAAGAACTTCGTGCGCGCATCATTGAAGAAGTTGATTATCGTTACGAAGCCGAAGCGCAGCAAAAATATTCTGAGGTTTACGACAACGATCCAGACATTGCGATTCCAAAAGTTGTTATGGCCTCTGATCGCGTATTAGTTAGCGAATGGCTTGAGGGCATCCCGCTTTCCAAGATCATTGCCAGCGGCACCCAAGAGCAACGAAATAACGCCGGCATGAAGTTGGCCCGTTTCCACTTCACCTCTCCTGATCGCGCTGGCCTACTGCACGCTGATCCACACCCCGGCAACTTCCGTTTACTCGCAGATGGTCGCTTAGGCGTGCTCGACTTCGGTGCCTGCAACAGATTGCCAGGTGGTTTCCCAGAACCAATGAAGAATTTGCTCAAGCACGCACTCGATGACGATGCCGTCGCGCTTTATGAAGGTTTTAAGAAAGATGGCTTCATCTTGGCTGATGTCGATGTTGACCCAAATCTGGTCTTGGAATATCTAGTGCCGCTAGTTGAACCGCTTAGAACCGAAGTATTTAAGTACTCCCGTGAGTGGCTACGTGATCAAAGCGCCCGCGTTGGCGACCCACGTAATCCAACGGCCAAGATCGGTTTCCAATTAAATCTGCCAGCTGAATATGTTTTGATCCATCGCGTAACCCTCGGCACTACTGGCATTTTCTGCCAATTAGAAGCTGAAGGTAAATTCCGCGACGAAGCTCTCTCCTGGTTCCCAGAAATCGCACCTGCAAATATTTAAGCAAAGGTTTCTATAAATTTATTATTTTCTTCAAGAGTTTCCAAGCAACAAGTGCGAAGGTGCCGCCAAACAGAAAACAGGTAGTAGTTACAAGAAGGTTTCCATCCGGCTCGGTTTTGATAGCGATTACTGCGATTGCCGCTCCGACTAAAAAGACGATTGACTCACTTTTATCAGGATTTTTTGACCAACTCATTTAATAAGGGTATGCCAAAAGATTTATGTATGCGGTTACTCCAGAGAATTACTTAGGGTTATAAAAGCAAAGTGGTCCCACGCGACGAACCGTGGGACCACTTGGTGTGCGTACCGCTGGCGGGATTCGAACCCGCGACCTGCATTTTCGTCAGAAGACCGCTCTATCCACTGAGCTACAACGGTACGCAAGGTGAAAGTTAGTTTCATTTAAAGAATTGAATTTTGAACTCTAAAACACTGTGGATAAATCTGATACTCTTTTGATTCGTCGGAAAGCCGCAATAAATTGAGCTACAAAAAAGACCCCGCCAAAAATGGCGGGGTCTTTTTCTATTAACGTTTAATTAAGCAGCGATGCGTGGTCGCCCAGCTTTGCGCTTCGCTTGAATAACAACACCATCTTCGAATAGTTCGCCGCCCCAAACACCAACTGGTTCCTGACGTGAGAGCGCACCAGATAAACACTTGGCACGAACTGGACACTCACCACATAACGCTTTGGCAGCCTTAATATCTGCTTCGGCATCAGAGAAGAAGGTTTCAGGTTCTGCGCCATGGCATGGCAAAGCATTAGCGATCGGATTGCCATATGTGCCGGTGATGTCACCGAGACCAATCTTTTCGCCGCTTTCGGCCCAACCTGGTACTAGTAGTTCGCTGAAGAGAACGCTCATGGTTCTCACCTTCTTTCCTTTGTTTGTCTTTCTCTTGTATGGGTAGTTGTCTTGGTTTATTAAATTGTCGGGATAAAGAAAAAGGACCCTTAATCCTTTTGGATTAGGGCCCTTGTTTGGCTTATTCGATGTTATTCGAATGAACCTCCAGCAGACCCGGATCCGGCATAAAAATTGGCATAAGCTGCAAAATTAGTTGCAGTAGGCCAATTAGATGTCGCGCGCTTAGCTGATACGGGTTTCATTGCAGCACCCATAACAGCCTCACGCATTGCGTGTGCTGTATGTAGATGTGCAGTTCTTTGCATAAGGGAAAGAGTAAAGCATTGGTATTCAATGACGCAAATTAATTAAATCTAACTGGTCAGTAACCCTGCTTGTGAGAGAAATGGCGAAGGTTTTCCGCGATAGCTAATACGTAATTCGCGCTTTGCTCGCGTCATGCCTACATAGAACAAGCGGCGTTCTTCTTCAATCATGCGTGAATCAAGCGTGAAACCATTGGTTTCCAAGGGTAATAAGCCCACATTGGCACCCATTAAGAAAACCCGCTCCCATTCGAGGCCTTTTGCTGCGTGCAAGGTAGCCAGCGTAATAACCGGCATAGTCGGCGGATTGTTTTGCTGAACGCGATCTTCAACTTCGCGTAAATAACTGCGCAAAGTTTTCGGCGAGAAGTTTGTATCTTCATCAAGCTCGCGTGCTAAGTGCAATAAACCGGCAATGCCATCGATGCTCTGACCAGTTAAAAACGGTTGCGCCAAAGTACGTAACTCATCTAACCAATTAATACCTTCAGTTGGAATGACTGATGCGGTGCGCACGCCTTTTAAGAATTCTTTTACATCGGGGCGATCAAAGAAACGTTCAGTACTGCGCACTTGATATGGCAACTTAGCGCCATTCATTGCGCGCTCTAAGGAATTCAATTGTGAATTAGTTCGAGCAAGCACAGCAATCTCTTGCGCCGGCACGCCGCTACTTAACAAAGCAGTCATATCAGCAACAATGCCAGCAATTTCAGATGACTCATCGTTATATGCAAGTACTTCTGGTTTATCGCCATGATCATTTTGCGCATTTAACTCTTGCCCCATGGTTGCACTTCGCAATAGTGAGTTCGCGGCAAAAGTAATTTCTGGAGTCGAACGGTACCCTGAAGTTAATCGAATAACTTCGGCATCTGGAAAACGTGAAGTAAATGTAGTTAAGAACGAAGATGTTGCGCCGGCAAATGAATAAATAGTTTGGGCAGGGTCGCCCACTACGCAAATTTCTTGACGATTGCCTAACCACGCATTAATTAGCCTTTGTTGTAGTGGCGAAATATCTTGATACTCATCAACTGTGAAATAACGATATTGATCTTGCACGCGTTCGCGAACTTCGCGTTCTTCTTCGAGCATCGCAGTTGTCAGCAACAAAACATCTTCGAAATCCATCGCCAGCTCTTGGCGCTTGATACTTTCGTATGCGGTGTAAACCTGAGCTACCTGCTCGGCGTTAACGCGAGGCTTTGCTGCGCGGTTATCGAGTTCAGTTAAGTAATCAGTTGGGCCGATCTGCGAAACTTTTGCCCACTCAATTTCGTTCGCGATATCGCGCAAGGTGTCCCGCGAATTGATATTGATCGTGCCCTGCAGCCCGGCTCGATTGATCGCTTCGCCCAGGAATCCGGTCTTAGATGTCAGCAAATCAGGCGTGCGACCGCCGAAAACCGATGGCCAGAAGAAGAGCAGCTGCTTTAGCGCGGCCGCGTGAATCGTGCGGGCAGCCACGGTGGGCACGCCCAAACTACGAAGGCGGGTGCGCATTTCACCGGCCGCCCGAGCCGTAAAGGTAATCGCCAGAATTCGCTGCGGATCCATCGCCCCAATAGCTGCGGCATAGGCAATGCGGTGAGTGATTGCCCGAGTTTTTCCAGTGCCCGCACCGGCAATTACGCAGACTGGGCCGCGGGTAGCAAGTGCCACAGCGCGTTGTTCATCATCGAGTGCTGCCAAAATTTCTTCAGCGCGAACATTT
>CAIXTG010000012.1 GCA_903922325.1 uncultured Actinomycetes bacterium | reverse complement strand
CTCACGAGCACAACAAATGGCGCAGAGGTGGATTGCGCCGAATCAGCGCTACTCAAAACCAATACTCGATAGCTGAAAATGCCTCTAATTAACTCAGTTGGGCTAAATTCAGTGCCGCTCGCCAACAATGGTGCAGTTGTTAAGTTGGCCCAGGCTTTACCATCAAAGCGTTGCAGCGTTACTTGGGCCCCCGCAGTTACCGGAGCAGCCATGACCATAACTTTGAATGACGTGCGAGCTTTTGCCGAAGTAGGGGCAGTGATGCTTAGTCTTGGGTTGATTGTTACTGATATTTCAGAGCTTAAGCCAGCTCCACGTTCCCAACTGCCTTCACTTGTAACCCGTAACTTTCCAGATTTAGCTAAGTAAAGCGAAGTTGTAAATGAGCCAGTTTCGGATGTGATTGGTTTTCCAATTTCGCGCCAAGTGCTTTCATCAAATCCCTTAAATTCTAAGAGCATAGGCAATCCAGGCAGAATTGTTTTATCTTTTAGAGTTGCTTGGCCAGTCAAATTAATGAACGAGCCGTACTTAAGTGCAATCTGATCAGTTGCAAGTGATAGCAGAACTGCATCAGGTGCAATCGTTAATGCGGTACTACGTATTCCATCGGTGGCACTTTGTTCTTCCATGCCCATGGTCCATTCCGCCAAGCCGCCCAATCGATACTTTGCCACTAATTGCGCACGCGCTAAGTAACTAGCAGGGTTTTGATACCAAGCAGTGCGAGTTGCGGTACAAGAAGTTGCTTGGCCGCTGGCATTGTTTCCGTTATAAGTTTTTTGATAAGTAAAAGTTGCTTCTTGATATTGCTCGTTATAAGTAGGAGTAACACCATATGTTGATGCCAAGGTTGCAGCGTTGCGCATGATGAAAGTTGCTGCTTTAGCCGTTGTTGAAACTACTTTTGATACATTAGCTGGGCAGATACCATCAACTTTGGTTACCCAATCTCGACCATATCCAGCTAAGCCAACATAAACCTTTGTTGCGGGCATTACTGAAATTGCGTATTGAACTGTGCGTTCGACCCATGCGATCGGCCCAATTGGCCCCGGCTTACCAGTTGAATAGTCATAGGTCATGATGCGCAAACGATCTATATATTGTGCGATTTCGGCCCAGGCATAAACGGTGTAGCCCTTTTGTTTCTCGTTGAGGGCAAAATGTACAGGGGCGGTAATAGAAAGAATTTTGCCTTTCGCATGCAGAGCAGCACTTAACTCTTTTACTAATAAAACCCAATTTGGTTTAGTAGTTGGCCAAGAGGCCGTGCCGTCTACAAAAGCGAAACCTTCGAAATCTAAATCAATGCCATCGAAGTTCTTAGCAATAACTAAATCCATAATTGACTTAATTACATTTGCTCGATCGCTACTTTTAGCGAGCAGCTTTGCAAGCACTAACTTTTCAGTGCCGTCGGTAATTGTTGGAATGATTTTAAATCCAGCATTGCGCATTGTCGTAAGCGGAACATCAATTGCCACGCTGGGATTTCCTGGTGTGTATAGATCTAAAATATATGGTGCTTTGGTTTTGCTATTTAATTTCAAGGTATACCAAAACGGCATCACCTCATTAATTAGATCGGCATTAGCAACAGCTGTTGGTAACGAAGTGCTCATTCCGTAATACGGGATCCAGCCGGTTAAAATCTTGCGCGGTGCCGTATTGACGTTCATCGAATTAGTGGGCTCAGCATTTGCACTCGGCACTAATTGAAAGGCAATTGCTATGGTGATTGCTATGGCTACCGCTCTGCGTGCTGTACCCGACATTACGGCAGCACTAAATGAACGGCGGGTGAATGCCATTAGATTCTGCCGGTAATTCATCATAAGTCTGGTTCTCAGTTAGGGTTTAGCGTTAGCGTTTCAGATAGAGTTCAGATCTTAACGAAATACCGCTAATACCCGCCGTAATGAGAGCGAGAAACCCTGATGCTGAAGAAATTAGCAGTCGAATTCTTCGGAACTTATCTTTTGGTTATTGCCGCAACTGGCGTAATCATCTCGCAAGATGTGTCATTCATAGGAATAGCAGCATCACCAGCTGTTGCGGTAATGATCATGATTTTGGTCCTCGGACATTTCTCAGATGTGCATTTAAATCCGGCAGTATCCCTGGCATTTTTGATACTAAAGAAGATTTCTTTAAAAACTTTCATGGCCTATGTTGGCTGGCAATTAGTTGGTGCCGCTTTTGGTGCTTTAACACTTCAGGCCATTTATACCCAAAAAGTCGCGGCACAAGTTAAAAACGGTGTTCCAGCCATGTCGCCACAAGCTACTTACCTAACAGGTTTTGCACTTGAGTTAGTTATGACAGCTATTTTGGTATTAGTAATACTTTTAATGACGCAAGATAAAGCAAATAAGAATGCGGCTTCAGCACCAATCGCGATTGCACTAACAATATTTGTACTTATTCTGATTACTGGGCCAATCGAAGGAACTGGAATTAATCCAGCACGTTGGTTTGGCCCAGCACTTGCGGGCGGTTATTGGGATTACTGGACTATTTACACCATCGCCCCAATGCTAGGTGGCGCACTAGGTGCTTATAGTTTCCGCGCTTTAGCCGTTCATAACTAGAACAGAGTTTGAATACTCTTCAGAAGCAGAATAGTTGAAATTATTTATCTTCTGGTGCTGGCCGCAACCCAGCATGAATCTCTTTGCAAGTTGGGCAGATCGGATATTTTTCCGGATCGCGTGAAGGTATCCACTTCTTTCCGCAAAGCGCTTTAACAGCCTTGCCGGTAACGGCAGATTCAACGATCTTCTCCTTTTTCACATAATGTGAGAAACGATCGTGGCCGCCATCATCTTCTTGCAATTCCGGGCGAGTAAGTAAATCGCCATCTGTTTGCGCATCTTTACCTGGGCGCGAGAAAAATCCCATTCGCTGCTTCATGGCCAAATCTTACCCTGCTCAATAATCGGCTTACTTAAGGGTTTATGGGCAATCCGCGGATAGATGCGTGCGGGGTAGAATCTCCTAATGAAAGACCTACTGCGCACTGCTGATTTAAGCCGAGCCGATGTTGAGCTCCTGCTTAATACCGCTGCAGATTTTGCCGCAAACCCATTGCGTTCAAGCACTGCGCTAGCAAATAAGAGCGTAGCTATTTACATGACTAAGCCTTCAACCCGAACCCGGTTGGCATCTGAAACAGCCGTTGCGCACTTGGGCGGAACCCCAATTTTTATTCGCGGTGATGAACTGCAATTAGGCCGCGGTGAAACTATTGCTGATACTGCGCGAATTATTAGTGGTTACTGCGACGCTTTAATTATTCGCACCTTTGCGCAATCTGATGTCGATGAACTCGGTGCTAACGCATCAGTTCCAGTAATTAACGGATTAACCGATGATGATCATCCGACGCAATTACTTGCCGACTGGGTAACAATTCGCGAAAACTTCGGCGCTGATATTGCGGGTCGTAAATTTGTTTATCTGGGCGACGGAAACAATATGGCGCATGCTTGGTTGACGATGGGTGCAATCATGGGCGCACATGTAGTAGCTGCAACTCCAACCGGTGCCTGGGCACCTGATGCAAAAGTTGTAGCGCAAGCAAATGCAATCGCTGCAACAACAGGTGCAACTATTGAAGTTACTAATGATCCTGAAGCCGCCGCTAAAGATGCCAGCGTTTTGTATACCGATGTCTGGATGTCGATGGGTGATCCCGAATCTGAACGAATTGAGAAAACTAAAGCGCTTTCACCATTTGCGGTCTCGCAACAACTAATGGATCTGACTGCCAAAGATTCCATCTTCATGCATTGCTTACCCGCACATCGCGAAGAAGAAGTTGCGACTTCCGTTATTGATGGCCCAAAGTCTGTAATTTGGCGTGAGGCTTTCCATCGCCGCACCACTATTCAGGCGCTGCTGTATCACTTAACTCGTGGCGAGCTACAAGGGCGCTAGTTACTCCTAAGTTTTTCTGGTTGGTCGCTAGTTTGCTGGGCAATTTCCGCAGTTCTTAGGTCAACTTAAAGAGCCATATTTGAGGCTTAACACAGGGCAAATAGAGGCCAAACTCATGAGTTCCTGAGGGTCAGAACTCAGCTTTCTCGCGACATACTCATAGGTAAGCGGTAGTTTTCACCCATGTTAATTGCCGTTCCTAAGGAAATTCGTGAGGGCGAAAAGCGCGTAGCGCTAGTGCCCGATGTCATCAATAAGTTAACTCGCCTAGGTCTCGATGTAGTTATCGAGTCTGGTGCCGGACTACATTCGCAAGCAAGTGATGCTGAATATGTAGCTGCTGGTGCCAAGGTTGAAAGCGGTGATGTATTAAAGAGCGCCGATGTAGTTCTCTCGGTGCAACCACTTACTCCCGCACAAATGACAACCTTGAAAAAAGGCGCAGTAACTATTTCCTTCCTCTCGGTTGTAACTGCGACAGATTCAATTGATGCAGCTGCAAGTGCTGGCGTAACCGCATTCTCGCTTGAACTAGTGCCGCGTATTTCGCGCGCACAATCTATGGACGCGTTAACTTCGCAAGCACTTTGTGCCGGATACCGCGCCGCAATTGTTGGCGCCGAACTTTCGCCACGTTTCTTCCCATTGTTAATGACTGCAGCGGGCACAGTTACTCCGGCTCAAGTTCTCGTACTTGGTGCGGGTGTTGCTGGCTTACAAGCAATTGCAACAACTCGTCGACTTGGCGCAGTTGTTTCGGCATATGACGTGCGACCTTCTTCGGCTGATGAAGTTAAATCAATGGGCGCAACTTTCATTGAACTTGAATTGGAATCTCTTGCAGGTGCTGGTGGTTATGCCCGCGAGATGACTGAAGAGCGCGCAGCGAAACAGCGCGAGCTACTAACTCCTTACATTGCTAAATCACATGTACTAATTACAACTGCGGCAGTTCCAGGTCGCACTGCGCCGCGATTAGTAACTGCTGAAATGGTTAACTCAATGGCACCTGGCACCGTAATCGTTGACTTAGCTGCTGAAACCGGCGGAAACGTTGAAGGTTCTAAGCCTGGCGAAATCGTGACCACCGCAAACGGCGTGCAAATCTGGGGCGGTAAAGATGTACCAAGCCAGCTGCCGTTCCACGCTTCGAGCCTGTATTCACGCAACGTGGTTAACCTTTTAACGCTATTAACAGTGCCGCCAGCCGAGGGTACGCAAGCGGCGTTAAACCTTAACTTTGCAGATGAAATCATCGATGGCTCAGCCGTCACTCATGCTGGATCTCGACGTGGTGGAGGGGCTAAGTAAATGGAACCGATTGCAATCATTTCGATTTTCGTACTAGCGGTATTCGTTGGTTTTGAAGTCGTATCTAAAGTTTCATCAACGCTACACACTCCACTGATGTCAGGAGCGAATGCAATTCACGGTGTGATTCTCGTGGGCGCAATCATCGTGGCTTCACATAGCGAAACTAATCTGGAACTTGGACTTTCAGTTGCCGCAATTATTCTGGCAACAATAAACATGATCGGTGGTTTCGTCGTAACTGACCGAATGCTCGAAATGTTTAAGGGTAAGAAGAAGGAGGCCAAATAATGAGCACCTTCGTATATGACTTAATCGGACTTAGCGCCGGTATCTGTTTTATTCTGGCACTTAAAGGTTTATCTTCTCCAAAGAGTGCTCGACGCGGTAACTTAATCGGCGCACTTGGTGCAACGATTGCAACCGTTGTTATTTTCTTCTACGCAATGCCAGATAAAAATGGTAATGAAACTTCACTACCAATCAACAACTTAGGTTGGATTCTTGGTGCGATGGCCATAGGTACATTAATTGGCGTACCTGCAGCTAAAAAAGTCCAGATGACTCAGATGCCACAACTCGTTGCACTATTTAACGGTGTTGGTGGTGGCGCGGCTGCTTTGGTTGCAATCGTGGAATACCTAAACCTCGGTACTGATGCAACTACAGCTGAAGTTATTGCAACTGTATTTACCGTTGTGGTTGGCTGTGTTTCATTCAGCGGTTCGATTATTACCTTCATGAAGTTGCAAGAACTTATGACTACTCGCCCAGTGGTTTTCCCTGGTGGCCGCTTCGTAATTGCCGGCACTTTGGTAGCTGTTCTAGGTGTATCAGGTTGGGTTGTTGTAGCTCTAGGAACCACGCCGCTACTGATTTTGGCTGCTTTATCGCTGCTCTTCGGCATCTTGTTCGTGCTTCCAGTTGGCGGCGCCGATGTACCAATTGTTATCTCATTATTAAACGCATTTACAGGTTTAACAGTTGCAGCAAGTGGTTATGTACTTGATTCAACTCTGTTGATCATTGCCGGAACTTTGGTTGGTGCATCAGGAACAATTCTTACGCGCATGATGGCTGAAGCAATGGGTCGTTCGTTATTTGGAACTTTGTTTGGCGCGTTCACTGCTAAGCCACAAGAAGCCGGTGGCGCAGCTGAAGAACGCCCAGTTCGTTCGGGTTCACCTGATGACGTTGCAATCTTGCTTAACTATGCCCGTCGCGTTGTAATCGTGCCAGGTTTCGGGTTAGCAGTTGCGCAAGCACAGCACACCGTTCGCGAATTAGCAGATCTGTTAATCGCAAAGGGAATTGATGTTGCTTATGGAATTCACCCGGTTGCCGGTCGCATGCCTGGACATATGAACGTGTTGCTTGCTGAAGCAAATGTTCCCTACGAACAACTTGCTGAAATGGATGAAGTTAACCCAACCTTTGGACAGACCGATGTTGCAATCGTGATCGGTGCAAACGATGTGGTTAACCCAGCAGCTGAGACCACACCTGGTTGCCCAATTTATGGAATGCCAATCTTGCAAGTTTCAAATGCTGCCAATGTTATTTTCTTGAAGCGTTCAATGCGCCCGGGATTTGCTGGCATCGAGAACGAATTACTTTATGATCCAAAGACTATGTTGCTCTTTGGTGATGCTAAAGCTTCGTTAACCAAGGTAGTTAGCGCACTTAAGGGTCTGTAAACCTTTCGAGTTGCGAGATAGTTGAAGGTTCAACTATCCTTAGCTAAACCAAGGAGCTATAAATGCCTGCAGTAACCGTTGCCGATATCACCGTACTTCCACGTGTAAAAGCGATTGCAGGTACTCGTGCGCGCGCAGTTCGCAGCATCACGACTGCTCCGCAAGGTTTTGAAGGCGAAGGCTTTCCAGTACGTCGCGCATTTGCCGGCGTTGATATCGCGCTTCTTGATCCATTCATTCACTTAGATCAAATGGGCGAAGTTGAATACGCACCTGGTGAACCTAAGGGAACTCCTTGGCACCCGCATCGTGGTTTTGAAACTGTTACTTACATTATTGATGGCATCTTCGATCACTTCGACAATAACGGTGGTGGCGGAACTATTTCCGATGGAGACACGCAGTGGATGACAGCCGGTGCTGGAATTTTGCATATCGAAACTCCACCGGAATCTTTAGTGATGAGTGGTGGTTTGTTCCACGGTTTCCAACTTTGGGTTAACTTGCCAGCTGCTAAGAAATGGTCACCTCCTGCTTATCAAGATTTACGTGCCAGCGAAGTTGCGCTACTTGCTTCTGAAGATGGTGGCGCGCTCATTCGCGTTATAGCTGGCGAACTTGCTGGACACAAAGGCCCTGGTTCTACCCAAACCCCGATCACATTAATTCATGCAACTTTGCAACCAGGCGCTGAGATCCGTTTGCCATGGCGCAAGGATTACAACGCGCTTGTTTACACACTCGCTGGTCATGGTTTTGTTGGCGATGAATCACGTCCGGTACAAATGGGTCAACTAACTGTTTTTGGTGAAGGTGACACAATTGTTGTGCGCGCTGCAAATGTGCAGGAATCACGCTCTCCTGAAATGGAACTATTTATTCTCGGTGGCGAGCCAATTAAGGAACCTGTCGCATGGATGGGTCCATTTGTAATGAACACTAAGCGCGAAGTACTGCAAGCTTTTGAAGACTTCCAAAAAGGGCTGCTTGGCTCTATTCCAGTTATTGAAAAAGGCCATCGCCCGAATGCACAACTAAATCGTGGTGGCGAAGGTTCAAAATTGGGTGGCCCTAATACCCCGAATTCAACTGACGTGCTCGATGTGCACGGTGCACCGACAACAATGCAAGAGGGTTAAGTAACTACTTTTTAAGTTTTACATCTTTCGCTAACCTGCGCCTATGACTCTCTCGTTTCAATGCTTAACTGTTGATGCCCATGATCCAAAAGCTCAAGCTGAATTTTGGGCTAAAGCACTTGGTTGGTCACTTGGTGAAGATTGCAACGACGTAGAGGTATGGATTGAACGCGAATTAAATGATCCAAACAAGACTGGTTTTCCAGATATCTTGTTTTTGAAAGTACCGGATGAAAAAATAATTAAGAATCGACTGCATCTTGATTTGCGCCCAGATAACCAAGAAGCCGAAGTTGCTCGTCTGGAAAAACTAGGCGCAAAGAGGATTGAAATTGGGCAGAGTGATTACGAAAAGACGACTTGGGTAGTAATGGCAGATCCTGAAGGTAACGAGTTTTGTGTTCTCTCAGCACGGAAGAATTAGCTGCATTCGGGCTGTGCACAACTAATTTGTTTTGTCGGTGGGTTAATTCAAGATCCACTCATGAGCACAAATGCCGCCCGAATTACAGAGATTTCTGTTGCTCATTCAAACCAAGAATTTGATACTGAAACTGGCGAAATATTTGCTCCGACTGACCGCTTCCAAAATACTCAGCAAGTTGTCGAAACTACAGGTCCAGTCGATCGCTTCGAATCACGCGAAGTCTTTGACTCGACAGATCGTTTCCAAAATACTTTAGATTCTCGTGCTACTGAATTGCTGAATTCAGTTCCTGGAATTGAAACCTTGACCGCTTTAGTCGCGATAGATCCTGAAGATTTGAGCCGTAGCGCTCGAGTTGATTACTTAAGTGCTGTTGAGCGCCAGACTGGCTGGTTGCAGGCTTTAATTCAGCGGGCAATTGTTGCCGTCGCAGGTGCCGAACCAAGCGAGGCCGACGGAATCTATGAGGGCGTCGATGATGCCGAACGCGAAGATATCTCAGCTGCGCTTCGTATGTCAGGTAATTCAGCGCAATACAAGATCGATATTGCTCGTTCATTAATTAACACTTTACCTAATACCTGTTCGGCGCTAGCTACTGGTGAAATATCACCAGCGCACGCAAATGTAATCGCGCGCGAAACTGCCGCTGCCATTCGCGAAGGATTGCCCACAGAAGCCATTGCCCGCATCGAGGAAAGTGCCATTGCGCACGCTGAATTTCATACACCGGCCCAAGTTGGCAACAAAGTACGCACAATGTTGGCACAAGTAGCACCAAAGGAATTTGAAGAAATTGTGGTCAGAGCGCGTGAAACCCGCAAAGTTTCGATGTACCGCGAATCCGATGGCATGGCAACAGTTGTGGCAATCCTTCCCGCCGAAGATGCTCAAACCGTGATGTCAGCGATCGAGAATTTCGTAATCCGCGCTAATCGACGCGATGAGGAAGCCCGTAACCACGCTGCAAAAGCCGAGATAATCCGCGCTGCCTTCATTGGTCGCGCACCCAGTACTTATGAAAACTCTAAAAGAAAAAGCGGTGCTGGTGTTAGCGGTGCTGGTGTTAGCGGTGCTGGTGTTAGCGGTGCTGGTGTTAGCGGTGCTGGTGTTAGCGG
>CAIXTG010000011.1 GCA_903922325.1 uncultured Actinomycetes bacterium | reverse complement strand
TATAAAGCCCATTTTGTAGCGGTCGCACCAGCGTCTATTCCTAAGTAGCTCATACCCCTAGCCTTTCACAGCTCCGGCAGTAAGTCCCTTAATAAATTGTTCCGAGAGCAGCAGGTACAAAATGATGAGAGGTAATGCCGCGATAGTTAGGCCAGCGAAGAGCACGCCCCATTGCGAGGAATACTCACCAAAGAAGACGGTTAGACCTTGCATGATCGTCTTTTTCTCGGGGCTTTGTAGAAATACCAACGGCAAGAAGAAGTCATTCCAGATCGGAATCGCTGAATAAATCGCCACGATTGCTAGACCAGGTCGCACCAATGGCGCTAGAACTAATCGCAGTAGCTGAAATTCAGAAGCACCATCGATACGAGCAGCGCTATCAATATCGGCGGGTAGCGATCTGAAGAAACCAGCCATGATAAAAATTGCGGCAGGTAGTGCACCCGAGGCGTAAACCAAAATTAAACCAATATGCGTATCAATTAAGTGCATCCACTTTAATTGAATAAATAGTGGCAAGATCGCAAGTTTTGCAGGTACCAACATGCCAGTTAATACGAAACCATAAATCAAGCTATTGCCTTTGAATTGATAGCGCCCCAAGATAAAGCCAGCACCAAGTGCGCAGATCAAAATCACAACCAATGAACCTAACGTGATTATTAATGAGTTCTTTAAGAAGTTAGGAAACTCGCCACCTGCCCAAACCTGTGTGAAGTTACTCCATGCAGGTTTACGGGCTAGTTCGATTGGATTTGCGGCAAAGCTGCCGGTTTCGCGAAGTGAAGAGTTAAGCAAGAAGAAAACTGGCAGCAAAACCATTAACGCATTGATTACTAATACCGCTTTGAAAAATGTGCCGGTGATTATTTTGTTGATCATTGCTCTACCTCGCGACGGCGCATTAAGTTCGAGCCAACGCCAGCGCCAACGCCTACGATGATGAAAATAATTACTCCGAGAGCTGAGCCCACGCCAATGTCATTTGAAACAGAATCAGCGCTACCAAAGGAAAGTCGGTAGAACATAAGCGCCAAAGTGTCAGTTGCGCCGGCCGGACTGCCGACCGTGCCACCAATTACATAGGGCAGATCGAACCATTCAAAGGCGCCAATGAAAGTCAGGATCGTAATAATGGTCATCGATGGCGCAAGTAACGGGAATAAAATCTTGCGGAATATTTGACCCTCCTTAGCGCCGTCAATCTTTGCCGCTTCAATGAAGTCATTACTAATTGCGTTTAAGCCAGCCAGAAATATGATGGCTGGGAATCCAACCCAACGCCATAAGTTAATGAAAACTAGAGTCGGTAGCGCAGTTGAAGTTTGACCGAGCCAAGGTTGTGCCCAACTCTCTAGCCCAATATCGGTCAGAATTTTATTTATCGGGCCAAAGTAAGAATTCAGCATTACCTGCCACATGTACCCAACAATTACCAGCGAGAAAATTACCGGCAAGAAAGTCACGGTACGGAAGAATCGTTGGCCACGTTTTAATCTAAATAGCGCATAGGCAATCAGTATGCCTAGTGAAGTTTGAATTATCATAATTGCGATAAAGACGATGGTGTTATGTGACAAGGCTGCAAAGAATTGATTGCGCCATGGGAATTTAAAAAGATTTTGGAAATTTTCAAAGCCAGCGAAGGAACCACGAACGAAGCCATCCCATTTAAAAAATGAGTAACTCAAGGTTGTCACTGCCGGAATCGTGGTGAAAACCAGAATCGTCAAAAGTCCTGGTGTTAAGAAAATCCAGATGAACTTTCGTTGCTGCTGTTTCAGGGTTCTGCTTTGCATTGCCATCTTTCTGAAAAGATTAAAGAAGCTGGGTGCAGGTTTTATCCTGCACCCAG
>CAIXTG010000010.1 GCA_903922325.1 uncultured Actinomycetes bacterium | reverse complement strand
TTAGCGAGTCATGTCGGTGATGATCCAGTTGATGTCGAACTAAATCGAGCGAAGTTACGCGAGCAAGTTGGCGATTTCGCAGTCATGTCGCAAGTTCACGGCGACACTGTTGTCGTACTCGATCAACTTCCGGCCGAAGTACCAGTCGCTGATGCGCTGATTACCGGAAATCCAGATTTAGCTTTAGTTGTAATGGTGGCCGACTGTATTCCACTTCTATTACGTAGTGAAAGTTTGGTGGCAGCTATTCACGTTGGTCGGGCTGGCTTAATGAATTCTGTTGCTCTTAAAACGGTAACAAAGATGCGCGAACTTGGTGCGATAAAGATTTCGGGAACCATTGGACCTGCAATCTGCGGTGACTGTTATGAAGTTCCACAAGAATTACACGATCAAGTCACTGCAGCGCACCCGTCGGCAAGTAGCAAAACTAAACTCGGCACGCTGGCGCTAGATTTGCCGAAATCCCTAGTTGTCGCGCTTGCAGTAATCAATGTGCCAGTCGAAATTTCGGCTGGTTGCACTTTAGAAGATGATAATTATTTCTCTTACCGCAGAAATCAAGTAACTGGTCGCCAGGCTGGAGTAATTAGATTATGAGTGATCGCAAAGCTGAGATAACTCGAAATCTGCAAGAGGTGAAAGAACGAATTAACGCTGCTGCAAAGTCAGTAAATAGAGACCCGGCTGAGATTAATTTGATTGTCGTGACCAAGACTTTTCCAATTTCAGATATCGAAATCCTGCGCGAATTAGGCGAATCGAATTTTGGTGAAAATAGAGATCAAGAGGCCGGCCCTAAAGCTGAATTGATTAGCGCTACTTGGCATTTTCAAGGGCAGATTCAGAGCAATAAAATTAAATCGATCTGCCAGTGGGCTGATGTAGTTCATTCCATTTCCAACGAAAAAGAAATCCTAAAATTTGGTCAAAGCCCCCGCAAACACCAAGTTTTCTTGCAGGTATCCCTAGATGGGCAAGAAGGTCGCGGGGGCGCAAGTCCGGCTGAGTTGTCTCAATTAGCTGATCTGGTAAATGAAAGCAACAATCTTGACCTTCTGGGATTGATGGCAGTGGCACCTTTAGGAATAGAACCAATGAAAGCATTTGCTGACTTGGCCCAGATAAATCAAGGGTTTGTGGGCCAGTACCCAAACTCAAAATTTCTATCTGCTGGCATGAGTGGTGATTTCGAGACCGCCATCAAATACGGTGCGACACATATTCGGGTAGGTAGTTCAATCCTCGGTTCCAGATCACCCCACTAGTAACCTTGTCACATGGCATTTTCAGTAGGCAAAATGGCGACCTTCTTAGGTCTCAAAGACGATCCAGAACTAAATGAAGTCGCAGTAGTTCCACGCGAACCTGTGCGCGGTGGTACTGGAGTAACAATCCGTGAATCACGTGGCCCACGTCCAGTAGCAGTTGCAGCAGTTCAGCCCGAACTTTCACCGATGGATCGCATCGTTACTTTGCACCCACGAACCTATAGCGAAGCGCGCGCAATTGGCGAGCAATATCGCGAAGGCAATCCAGTGATTATGAATCTTAGTGACATGGAAGAAACCGAGCGCAAGCGTTTAGTTGACTTTGCAAGTGGCTTAGTTTTTGGACTACACGGAAGCATTGAACGCGTTACTTCAAAAGTATTTTTGCTCTCACCTGAGAATGTAAGTGTCAGCAATGATGCAAAAACTGCGGCAGCAGAAGCTTCCTTTTTCAACCAGAGCTGATTTTTAGATGTTTAGTATTGGCGGATTAATCGCCGATTTACTTCAACTCTTTTTACTTTGCTTGTTCTTGCGCTTAATCCTTGATTATGTCCGAATGGCTAAGCCTGATTGGCGGCCAAGTGGCGTACTTCTAATTGCGGCAGATTTTATTTATGCAGTAACCGATAAGCCACTTCGTTTTGTTCGTCGTTTTGTGAAGCCACTTCGAATCGGCGGAATCAGCATCGATCTTTCAATGCTGATTCTTTTCATCGTGATATCGCGAATCGCTCCGCTTCTGCGCTCGTTTTAGTTAGGCCTGTTTAACTAACTTAACTGTTAAACCAAGTTCGTTCTCACCTAGTTCAAGTGCTTTATCTTCCTGCATTTGGGTAGCAAGCACTTCACCTTGGATATGAGACAAATCTGCAGCAATTGCAATCATCACATCGGCGTTGGCGTTATATGTGACATTGATGCGGTCTGAAATTTCAAAACCATTAGTTTTGCGAGCATCTTGAATAAAGCGCACTACTTCACGCACGAGTCCGGCACTGATTAGCGCTGGGCTTAGCGCTAGATCAAGGGCAACGCTCTCGCCATCATGGCTGGCTACATTCCAACCGCTCTTTGGGGTTTCGGTAACCACTAAATCGTCGAGGGTAATTTCCCAATCGCTAACTTTGGCTGAAGCGTTCGCGCGCAGCGTTGCCACTAATTCAGCAGGGTTCTGCGCTGAAATCGCTTTAGCAATGTCTTGCACCGCGCCACCAAATTTCGTACCCAGGGTGCGGAAATTGGCTTTGATCGAGATATCAACTAGTTCGCCGTCGGCGCTAGCAATATCTTCTAGGTCAATGACATTTAACTCTTCAGCAATCTGCTCTTTCATGGCAACCGGTAGTGCCGCCCAGCCTTTAGCTGAAATCAAAGCGCGTTGCAACGGTTGACGAATTTTGACTCCACTTTCGGCACGAGCAGCTCGGCCTAGCTCGACAATTCGCTTAGTTAAAGCAACTTGAGCAGATAGCGTGGCATCGATTTGAGATTGATTGGCAATTGGGAAATTAGTTAGGTGAACCGAACTAGTTGCAGTTGTATCAACTGGACGCACCAGAACTTGCCAAACTTCTTCGGTAATAAACGGCACCATTGGTGACATTAATTGGGTTAAAACAACTAGTGACTCGTGCAAAGTTGCCATAGCAGCGACGTCGCCATCCCAGAACCGGCGACGAGATCGACGCACATACCAATTTGAAAGATCATCAATAAACGCAGCTAGCGCTTTGCCTGCGCGTTGCGAATCGAAATCACTTAGTGCCTCGTCAACTTCAAGAATCAAAGATTGCAATTCGCTATTTATCCAGCGATCCATCAGTGGTCGGGTAGACATTTCCGG
>CAIXTG010000009.1 GCA_903922325.1 uncultured Actinomycetes bacterium | reverse complement strand
CTAAATTAACGTGAATCATTTTTGGATCGCGACCCTGCTGCACAATGCCAGAGACGACATCGCCAACTGAGGCACTGAACTCGCCCACGATTTCGGCATCATTTGTTTCGCGCATCTTCAAACGACTTACTTTGCGAATTGTGGCCATCGCGACTTTATCAAAGCCTTCGGGCTCATGAATCTCTTCGCTTTCGCGCACGCCTTCTTCATTAAATGTTGGCACCCAAATATGAATCTCACCTGTTTCGCGATCAACGCGAACGCGAGCATGAGGCTTGGCTTCAGGAAGTTCACGATAAAGTGAAATTACTTCTTGCTCGATGCCTTCGATGATGCTTAGCACCGGAATCGACTTTTCAGTAGTAAGCGTGATTAACGCCTCAAAATCAACATTCATTACTTATCGCCTTTGCGATTAAATTCGATCTCAACAGTTGCGCGCTTAATGTCAGCGAAGGCAACCACTACAGCTTCTTCTTTCTTGCCAGTTACCGTTACTGAAACTTCATCACTAGCTGCAATACGACCTTCGACAACTTCGCCGTTCGTTAAAACTATTTTGATCAGACGGTCATGATTCTTGCGCCAGTGGCGCGGCAAAGTAAGTGGGCGCTCGACACCAGGAGAGGTAACTTCGAGGGTAAACGCAGTCTCATCAAGAAATGCTGCTTCATCGAGAAGAGCTGAGATTGCTTTGGTAACGACAGTTACTTGATCAAGGTTTAACGGAATATCGCCATCGACGATGCAAGTAATAACTCTTGATCTGCCGGCATTTAATATTTCAACATCTTCTAGATAGAAACCGGCCCCTACGACTGCTGGTGTTACTAATTCGCTAATCTGTTCTTTCAGGGCCATTTAAATTTCCTAACTATTAAATTGTTAATTAAGTTGTGAGGCCAATTCTAACCTATGAATTAGAAAGTTTTGAACGTATCAAGTGCGACCTTAATTATCAGGGCTACCGTTACTACTAAGAAAACTTTTCGCACTAAAGTCGAGCCGCCACGAATCGCTAGTTTGGCGCCGATAATTGCACCTGCCACATTGGCAATTGCCAGGGTTAAACCGATCTGCCACAGGATCACCCCATGTAAGCCAAAGACAATAATTGCGCCTAAGTTAGTCGAAACATTTACGACTTTGGCTATGGCAGAGGCACTTAAGAAAGCAAAACCTAGCCCAACCATTGCAAGAACTAAGAAGGAACCAGTGCCAGGCCCAAAGATGCCGTCGTAGAAACCAATAACTAAAGCAATCGAAATACCTAACAAGGTGCGATGTTTGGTTGAATGCTTCATCGCTTCAACTTGGCCCAGCTCTGGTTTATTAAAGGTATAGATCGCAACTGCAATTAGCAGTACCAGTACAACTGGGCGGAAATACTCGGTAGGTAAACGCGAAGCAAGTGAGGCTCCCCCGATTGAACCAAGTAGAGCGGGGATAACAAGCGCCAGCAAAAACTTAGGATCACTTTTAACGCTCTTTCGATAAAGCCGAGCGGATGCGGTTGTGCCAAAAATCGAAATTGATTTGTTTGTACCCAGGACTTCAACTGTTTTGAAATCACTTAGCCCAATTAAGAGCGCAGGTAATTGGATTAACCCGCCGCCGCCAGCAATGGCATCAATTAAGCCGGCTCCAAACGCTGCGATAAAGAGAAAGAACAGTGTGTAGAGCGATAGATCGGCGAGCATTAATTACTTAATTGCAGCCAATAGCGCAGAAATTGCAGTTACCGCGTCGCCAACTGCAACTTCAGATTTCTCGCCGCTCTTGCGAACACGAACTTCGACATTTCCGTTAGCTAGTGCTTTACCAACAACGACAATAATCGGATTACCGATTAATTCGGCATCTTTGAATTTCACACCAGCACTTGGATCACGACGATCATCAAGCATTACCGTAATTCCAGTAGCTTCGAGTTTGTTGCCCAGATCAAGGGCGGCATCGAAAATTGCATCTGCTTTTCCGGTTGCCACGATATGAACTTTTGCTGGTGCCAAATCAACTGGCCAGTTAAGTCCGATTTCATCGTGGGTTTGCTCAGCAATGGCGGCAACTGCGCGTGATACGCCGATGCCATATGAACCCATGGTGACAATCTGAGATTTACCATTTTGATCAAGCACTGTCAGGTTTAACGCTTCGGCATATTTGCGACCTAGTTGGAAGATATGACCGATCTCAATTGCGCGATCAATTACCACTGGAGTTTCGCATTCTGGGCAAGCATCTCCGGCGCGAACTTCGGCCGCTTCGACGTAGGCATCTGGTGTGAAATCGCGACCATTAACTACGTTGCGAGCATGACGATCTTTTTGATTAGCACCAGTTACCCAAGATGTTCCTGGCGCAATTCGTGGGTCGGCATAAACCGTAATGCCAGATTTCTTGGCATCTTGTGGCCCGATGTAACCCTTAACTAAGGCTGGGAACTTAACAAAATCAGCATCTTCAAATACGCGTAGTTCGTGAATGCCACCAATGTTTTCTTGGAAGCGCTTTAAATCAACTTCGCGATCGCCCGGAACCAGTACGCAGATGGCTTTGTTGTCTGCCATCAGCATTACATTCTTTAGCGTATGAGCGCCGGTGAATCCGCCACCGAATTTAATGTTAAGAAGTTCGACCAAAGTATCGATGGTTGGCGTATTTGGTGAATCAAATGGTTCAGCGGCTGGTGTTGCAGATGAATCAACGCTGGCAACTTTAGTAACCATCGCTTCAACGTTTGCGGCAAAGCCACACTTAGGACAGAGCACGTAAGTATCTTCACCGGTTGCACATGGGGCTAAGAATTCTTCGGACTTTGAACCACCCATGGCGCCAGAGACTGCTTTTACAATGTTGTATTGCATGCCTAGGCGGTCAAAAGTTTTTACATAAGCTTTGCGATGATTTTGGTAGGAAACTTCGAGACCGGCATCGTCAATATCGAAGGAATAAGAATCTTTCATTACAAATTCACGACCGCGAATAATTCCACTACGTGGTCGGGCTTCATCGCGAAACTTAGTTTGAATCTGATAAATGCTAAGTGGCAGATCTTTATAAGACGAATACTCGCCTTTAACCATCAAGGTGAACATTTCTTCGTGAGTTGGGCCTAGTAAGTAATCGCCACCTTTTCGATCTTGCAAGCGAAATAATGCTGGGCCGTACTCTTCCCATCGATTAGTTGCCTCGTAAGCATCGCGTGGCAATAGTGAAGGAAAATTAACTTCTTGAAAGCCAGCGGCATCCATTTCTTCGCGGATCACTCGCTCAATATTGCGAAGTGTGATTACGCCAAGTGGTAGCCAAGAATAAATTCCGGCCGCAATGCGGCGCACATAACCAGCGCGCACTAATAGTTTGTGGCTAGCGACTTCAGCATCGGCTGGATCATCACGAAGGGTGCGCAGGAAAAGCGTCGACATCTTTAGCATCAGGAAGTGCTCACAACTGGCTCGCCCGATGCAACGCCGGCAGCCTCCATCTCTTCAGCTAAACGCATTGCTTCTTCAATTAGGGTTTGAACAATCATTGATTCAGGTACGGTCTTGATTACTTCACCTTTAACAAAGATCTGGCCTTTGCCGTTACCTGATGCAACACCGAGATCTGCTTCGCGTGCTTCGCCCGGGCCATTTACTACGCAACCCATAACTGCAACCCGAAGTGGCACAGTCATTCCTTCTAGGCCGGCCTGTACTTGTTCGGCCAAGGTGTAAACATCTACTTGGGCACGGCCACATGATGGGCACGAAACAATTTCCAGCTTACGTTGGCGCAAATTTAGCGATTCCAGAATCGAGATACCGACTTTAACTTCTTCAACTGGAGGTGCTGAAAGTGAAACGCGAATCGTGTCGCCAATTCCTTCGGCTAATAAAATCCCAAATGCAGTTGCAGATTTAATGGTGCCCTGGAAAAGTGGGCCTGCTTCAGTCACACCTAAGTGCAACGGGTAAGTAGTTTGCGCGGCAAGTAAGCGATAAGCCTTAACCATGATTACTGGATCATGATGCTTAACTGAAATTTTGATATCTGAAAAACCATGCTCTTCAAAAAGTGATGCTTCCCAAATCGCTGACTCAACGAGTGCCTCTGGTGTTGCTTTTCCATACTTGGCTAACAAACGTGGATCTAGTGAACCAGCATTTACACCGATGCGAATTGGAATGCCAGCATCGCCGGCGGCTTTAGCAACTTCTTTAACTTTGTCATCGAACTGCTTGATGTTGCCTGGGTTAACGCGAACTGCGGCGCAACCAGCATCAATAGCGGCGAAAATATATTTTGGCTGAAAGTGAATATCAGCAATAACTGGAATCTG
>CAIXTG010000008.1 GCA_903922325.1 uncultured Actinomycetes bacterium | reverse complement strand
CTATTTACTTGGGCTGCAGTACGCCTCAAGATGACACCCAATCAAGTCACGCTAATATCTTTTGCGATTGGCTTGCTTTCGGCATATGAATTTAGTCGTGGAACTTTTTGGACAATTTTTGCAGGCGCCATATTGCTGCAACTAAGCATTATCGTTGACTGCGTTGATGGCGAGCTCGCTCGTTACACTCGCCAATTCTCTGCACTGGGCGCTTGGTTAGATGCGATTACCGATCGCATCAAAGAATATTTAGTGTTTTTCGCTCTGGCATATGGCGCTTCCAAGAGCGGGCGTGATCTTTGGATACCAGCGATGTTTATGATGGTTTTCCAAACGTTTCGCCACTTGTCTGATTACAACTTTGCCCGTATTAATAAGGTGCGCAGTACTAATCTGCCAGTTATTGACTTTAACCAAGCTTCCGATGGATTTGTGCCAGTCGATAAAGTTAAAAAGTCTAGATTTGAATATTGGTCAAAGAAAGCACTTCAGTTTCCGATTGGCGAACGTTGGTTAGTAATTAGTGCAGCTTCAATCATCGGTGGGGCCGCATTTACCTTCACGATTATGCCTATTTTGGCGCTTATCTCGATTGTTTTAATCTTTCGCTCTCGGGTGCGCAAATCACGAACCTGGCCAAAGTTGCGCGTTAATAAGAACTTAATTGATAATCAATTAGATTTCTTCAAAAACGAGAACTCAACAAATCGTTTTGATTGGCTAGAACCTTCTATTTTGCGCGCAATTGAAGGGGCCGTTTTTATCTGGGCAGTTATAGCGACAGATTTAAACCGGCCAGCGGCATTCTTATTGTTATTTGCCATCCTTTACGGACATTACGACAATCTATATCGCGCACTCCAAGGCGAACGAAAGCCAAAGTGGTTAGCGATTGCCGGTGGATTTATTCTGGGCCGAGTTGCACTTCTTGGAATCTTCTTGGCTCTCGGTTGGTCAATCGTTCCACTAGTTTGGTATTTCAGCTTGCTCTTCTTTGTCGTTTCATCTGTCCAATGGGTAGCCGGACATAAGGCTCGGAGTAAATAAATGGAGCAACGTCCAGCAAGACCAACAATCGCTCAGATTCGCGAAGTATCACAACCGCCTTCAGTTACCGGGCGCTCAAATGCTGAACATTGGATTGCCGATTTATATCTGCGCAAAATTTCACCATATCTAACTCGCATATTGTTACGTACGCCAATCACAGCAAATGGTGTTACTTGGCTGATGATTTTAACTGGCGCCTTAATTGGCCCAGCACTCTTGATTCAAGGTTGGTTAGGAATTGCTTTAGCTTTAGTTTTGAGTCACAAACAAATGTTGATTGATTGCTGCGATGGTGAAGTTGCTAGATGGCGTAACACCAAATCGCCGATGGGCATCTTCCTGGACAAGCTAGGTCATTACGGTGCCGAAAGTTTGATTCCGATTTGTTTCGGATTGCGATTAGCAGACTGGCCAAACCAGCCAATTACTTCGAGCATTTATCCTTACTTAGGCGCGTTGCTTGCTGTGCTAATAATTATTAATAAGGCTTTAAATGACGCAGTTCATGTGGCTCGTGCCTTCTCTGGTTTACCTAAGTTAGAAGATGCCAAAGGCGTTAATTTGCCGCGCAAAGGTTTGCTCCGAATAGCTCGCAAAGCCTTTAATTTCTTACCGGCACATCGCATCTTCCATTCGGTTGAATTCACGATGTACGTAGCAATCTTTGGATCTTTTGCGATTTCATTGCAAATTGCTTTGATAATTGCGCTATTTGTAACTGCTGGGCATATTTTGGCGATCACTACCTCTACAAAGCTGCGTAATAACTAGCCAGATACGATAAATTTGTCCTTAATCTATGTTCGGATAAGGGACTGCCATGAAAGTTATCTTGTGGAATTTGCGCAAGAGTCTTCTCGAGCTTTTCCCAACCTCAAAATATCGGCTAATTTTGATCAGCTTAATCTTGATTGCAGCTTTTATTTCAGTATCTGAACTATTAGTCGCAAAACTCTTTACTCAAATTATTTTAAATGAAGACGAATTAGCTAAATCAACCCTCTTCTTGCTGATCGGTGGCTTCTTCATTTTTTATGGCTTCACCAGGGCTGGTCAGTTCGCTCAACGTATTTACCGCTTGCGCGTATTTGATAAAGCTTTCAAAGCAACCGATGCCGAATTAAGTATGGCCAAAGATAATTGGCGCTGGTCACTTGCTTTTGAGTTAACCCATATCTCGAGCACTTTGACCCAAATGGGCGTTGTTCTGGCTTTCTTCCTTTATATAAATTGGATTTTCGCTCTAATTAATTTAGTAATGATCATAATTGTGCTCGAGGTTATTGGGCGGCTGTTTAAGAAACAAATCGAAGCACAACGTGGTTTTGTAGAGGCAAAGAAGAATAAGACGCCGGTGGCTAACGTGATTAGAGTCGGCACCCGTATTAAATCTGGCGAGATAGGTATCTTGTTATCTGGAATCGCCATGATATTTATGCTGGGCGCACTTTTCTACTTTAATTACATTGGGGATATCAGCGCATCTAATACGGTTGTGTTGTTCTTCGGCCTGCGCATGCAGAATTCAAATCTTTCTGGAATCTCGACTGGCTTAATGCGATTTGCAAGGGCAC
This sequence comes from uncultured Actinomycetes bacterium, assembly GCA_903922325.1. Classification (GTDB taxonomy): domain Bacteria; phylum Actinomycetota; class Actinomycetes; order Nanopelagicales; family Nanopelagicaceae; genus Planktophila. Next base: position 15,380 of record CAIXTG010000008.1, on the reverse strand, counting down.
GAACCCACAGTGAGTGATGAACTATTAACTATTGGTTTTTCTACACTTTCTGATCGAATTAATAATATTGAACCACCACGCGTAAGCGTCCCGCATAAGGTCTTTATCTCTATTCAGGATCCGCACAATTCGACTGAACCGCTACCCACTAACTTTAAGTTTGATTCAATCAAATCCCCCGAACTTGGCGTTGCTAAGAGCCGAAATACCGTACTTCGAAGCGCCGAAACCAGATACTTACTGTTCGCCGATGATGAAATTGTTTTCCTAGACCGGGGCGTTAAGTTAGCTGTTGAGTATTTGGAAGAGAATCCGGAATGCGACTTAGTTTTAGCGCAAGCAATTGATACGACCGGGGCGCTACGAAAGAGATATTCGAAGAAGAAAGTTCAGCTAACTAAATTTAATTCAGCAAAAGCAGCCACTTACGAAATGATTGTCCGGGTAGATAGCATCAAGTCAAAAAATGTTTATTTCGATGAAAAGTTTGGCGCTGGCGTAAGTAACTACATTGGCGATGAATACATATTTATTGCCGACTTGCTAAACAAGGGCGGAACTGCAATGTTTTTGCCAATCACAATTGCAATCCACCCGAAAGATAGCTCGGGCAGTCTTTGGGGTACTGAGCGAGATCTCATAGCGCGAGCACAAGTTTTCCAGCGGGTATTCGGATCTTGGGCGCCAATTGTGCGAGCAGCGTTTTACTTTAAGAATTATGGCAAGACCAATGGCCTAGGTAATTTCAGAAAGTTCGTGCGCGGAAAGATTTAGTCGCGCAGCGCTTTAGCTAAAGATCTAAAATCTTCAACCAAAATATCAATCTCAGTTTGGCCATGTGCCAACGAAATCAACCATTGTTCATCAAGGCCCGGAGGCGTAATGATTCCGCGGTTTAGCGACCACAACCAAGAGAGTTCAGCTACTTGGAAATCGGTTGCTTTGTAATCGCGATAGTTACGTACTGGTGTTGTAGACCAAGTAATACAGCCCTTTACGCCAAAACCAACAGTGTGCGCAGGCAAGTTGTACTCATCAATAATTGAATTAATGCGAACTAGCGCTTGTTGATTTAGCGCTTCAGCTTTTTCAAGAGCTTCCGGCGTACAAATTTGATCAATTGCACGAATACCTGCCATTGCAAGTGGATTTCCGTTGAAAGTACCAAAGTGTCCGAGTCGGCCATCGGTAACAGCACGCATGTATTTTTCTTTTCCGCCGAATGCAGCAACTGGCACGCCACCACCAATTGATTTAGCAAGCGTAATCAAATCTGGTTTCACGCCAAGACGCTGAGCGGCACCCTGATATCCAGCAGTTAAGCCAGTTTTTACTTCATCAAAGATCAAAATGATTCCGTATTGATCACAGAGTTGGCGAACGGATTCGAGATAGCCAGCATCTGGCAACACGATTGCAATATTTTCGAGAACTGGCTCGAGAATAAAGCAAGAAATTTTGTCAGCATGAGCTTGGAAAACTCGCTCTAGCGATTCAATATTGTTAAACGGAACAACGTAAACCTCGCCTGGGTCAGTTCCAATATTTGCAACTGGAGTTGGGTCATTAGCATCGCCAACTTCAGACAAACTTGGTTTACAGGAAACCATTAACGGATCAAATGAACCGTGGTATCCACCTTCAAGTTTTACAACCGCATTTTTACCAGTGATTGAGCGCGCTAAACGCACTGCATACATAGTCGCTTCGGTACCCGAGTTGGCAAAGCGAACTTGATCAATTGCAAAGCGCTTACAGATTCGTTCTGCAGCATCACGGGAAATTGGTGAAGGAGTTACAAAAAGCATTCCTTCGGAAAGTGAATTCTTAATTTCTTCAACTACCACTGGATTCAAGTGACCAGCGAGCATCGCACCAAAACCCATAGACATGTCTAATAATTTGCGACCATCAACATCGGTCATATAAGCGCCTTGCGCTGAAGCGATGGCGATTGGGTATGGGTCCCAGTGTTGGAAGCTAGAAGTCACGCCTAAAGGCATGGTCTCTTTGGCGACCGCATTTTCAATTTCAGATTTGCCGGTTCCCTCTTTAAAACGAGCCCATTCTTGGTCTAACAGAGCGGCGACTCGAGTTTTGGAGACTGGCGTTGATGTGGCAGGAACTGATCTAAACGTTTGCGGATGATTCGCAGTGGTTTTCATTTTTTGCGCTTTCGACTTTAAGACGATCTCAAAGCCCCTAGCGCCTTACTCCCAACAAATTTTGTTACTTGGGAAGTTTAGCCGTTTATAACTTTTAAGCAACGGGGAGGCTAGTTCATGCGTGGTTTATCGCGTGTTTTCAAGAAATTAACATGATTTATATAGGATCGCGACATGACTACAACCCTTAAAACACGCAAGAAACTGAGCTTCGGCGCTTTTGCCGTTGCGGCTTCGCTAGCGGTAACCATGGTTACCCCCGCATTTATTTCAACAGCACAGGCAGATGTTGTTTATTCAACTCCTAGTGCACCTACAAATGTAACTTCTTATCTATCAGCACGCGGAGTCATGGTTAAGTGGACTGCGTCGGCTACTGCAACACCAGCAATTACACACTATGTGGTTTCAGCTGGTTCTGGTTCATGCCCAATTATTGTTCCAGTATCTGGTCATACAAATGTGACGATGCCAGTTGTTGCTGGTCAACCTGGCGGAACTCCAGTTGTGCAGGCAGTCAACGCTTATGGTTTCTCTGCAGCTGCTAAGTCAAACAAGTCTTACACAGCTGAACAACTTGCAACCGTTGCATCAGCTTCAAACATCAAGTCAGTTCAAGTTTTACAACTTAGCGACTTGCACGGTGCTATTGAAGGATCTCCTGCCAGCTCAATCGGTGCAGCAGTTCTAACAACAGCATTTGCAAATGATCGCAAGAATGCAGCCGCTACTGTCACCGTTTCATCAGGTGACAACATTGGTGCAGCACCACCAATTTCAACCGAGTTTGAAGAAATGCCAACAATTGAATCAATGAACTTAATGAAGTTCGATGCTTCAACTTTTGGAAATCACGAGCACGATCGCAACTTGGCACATGTGCAAAAAGTTATTGGTGCCTCTGATTTCCAATGGGTGGCATCAAACTACGGCGACGAATCACTTGCTGCGCTGAAGTCAGGCACTAAGGCGGCTAAGAGCTTCACCATCATCGATCGCGGTGGCGTAAAGATCGGCATCGTCGGCTCAAATACCGAAACCACTATTGAACAAGTATTCCCAGGCAACCTGGATTACACAGATGCTTCAGGCGTTAAGCGCACCATTCAGATTCAAGCTGGCGTAGCCGGGATCAACGCGGCAATTGTTGCGGCCAAGCAAGCTGGCGCAGATGTTGTTATTGCGATTATTCACCAAGGTTGGTCTGAAAATGCTGGTGGAGTTGCTCAAGGCATATTGAATGATATGGCTAAGCAAATCAAGGGCGCAGCTGCTATTTATGGCGGACATAGCCACCAAACATTCTCAACTTTGGTTCCAGGAACTCAAAAAGTTTACGGAACTTTGGTTGGCCAAGTTTTGAACTCTGGCGTTGAATACACTCGATCACAAATCTGTGTGAACACTGACACCGACAAAGTACTTGGTGCTTCAATTGAAATAGTAAAGAAGGCAGCTATCGCAACAGTTGCTGCTGATGCAACTGCAGCTGCACTAGTAAAGAAGTACAAGGATCAACTATCTGCCAAACTTGATATCAAGATTGGTTCAGTATCTGGCGTATTCCCACGTGGTGGCACACCAGCTGTTGAACGTTCTGGCGAAAACCCAATGGGTATCTATATTGCTGACCTACTACGCGCTAAGTACAAGACTGACTTTGTGCTAACTAACGGTGGCGGTATCCGCGATACTTTCCCAGCCAAGAATTACACACCAGCAGATACCAAGTTGGTTCGTACTGGTACTGGAGCACTTGATGTAACTCTTGGCGATGCGCTAACTGTTTACCCATTCGGTAACCAAGTTGCAACCACAATTGTTACTGGTGAGAATCTATGGAAAGCGTTAGAAAATGGCGTGGGTGGAAACTACCCAGGCGATGGTCGCTTCCCACAGGTATCAGGACTTAAGTTCTCCTTCGATTCAACCAAGGCAGTTGGTAGCCGAATTGTTTCGGTAACCAAACTCGATGGAACTGCAATCGCTAAGGATCAAACTGTTTACACCCTAACCACACTTGATTACATCATTTATGGTGGCGATGGATATGTAAATGTGTTCTCACCTTCAAAGGCCAAGGTTTTCGGAGCTCTACTAGATGTATTTGTAGATGCGCTGAAGGCTGATATGGCTGCTGGCAAGGTAACTCAAGTGCCAGCACTTGATGGTCGTGTTAAGAAAGTTGCTTAACACTTAACAAACGTTTAAAGATCAGGGGCGCATCCGCAAAGGGTGTGCCCCTGATTTATTTTTACGCGATAAACTCTGCATCTATGAGTCCGCAAGCGGAAAAACCCACAATTATCCTGGCTACCAGCAATGGGGTCGGAATGGGTCACCTTGCTCGCGCCAGCGCAATTGCTCTTGAACTAAAAGAAATCGCTAACCCAATCATTGTTTCAATGGCCGGCGGCGTTGCCGAAGTACCAAATTTCGTTGGCGTTCGATGTGAATATATACCGGGCCGTGATCGTGGTTGGATGCCCAGAAAACTTTGGGATGCTTATTTGCGCGATCGCTTGCTTGCTCTAATTGAAGAAACCGATGCGCAAGTTTTATCTTTCGATGGCGTAGTTCCTTACCCAGGTGTGATCGGGGCCAAGTTAAAGAAAAATGATTTAGCCCTAGTTTGGGTTCGTCGTGGTTTGTGGCAGAAGAAGCCGCAAGGTTTAGCCCTTGGTCTGCAATCTATGATGATGGATGCAATTATCGAACCTGGTGACTTCGCGCGAGTTTATGATCATGGCCCAACTAAAAATCGCAAAGATGCTGTTGTTACTTCGGCCGTTTCGCTCTACCAAGAATCAACTGCACTCGGTCGCGATGAAGCACGAATCGCACTAGGTATTGATTTAAATCGTCCAGCCGTACTTGTACAACTAGGTACCGGCGATAGCGATGTCAATGAAAAGATGACAGCGGCACTAAAAGGTTTAATTGGTTGGAAAGATTTACAAGTTGTTCTAACTAAAAAGCCAATTGACGCTAATGGAAATTCTTTAGTTCCAGAAGGTTTAGAAATTAAACAAGTTCGCTACTTCCCATTAGCTAAAGTTCTGCATGCCTTTGATGCAGCTATTTGTGCAACTGGCTACAACGGTGTACACGAACTACTTCCTGCTTTAGTCCCAACCGTTTTTGTCTCAAATATTCGCGGTACCGACGATCAAGAAGCCCGCGCTCAGTGGTGCCACGATTTAGGTTATGCGCTGCGAGCTGATCAAGCCGACTTAACAAACATCACCGAAACCGTGAAGCTGTTACAAGACCCCGAAGAGCGAGCACGGCTACACCGCATGTGCAAGAAATTACCCGAGGCAAATGGTGCTAAAGAAGCAGCTCAAATTCTCTATGAAATGGCCACAGTTAAACATGGAGCGCAGCCAGCATTTATTGCCAGAATGCGCTTAAAAGCGCGTGATTTTGGTCTGATCAGCTTTCGCCAATTGGCAAATGCCGTTTATCGCCAGCTTGCACTTGTCTATCGCAAATTTAATCCACACATTGTGGTTCAAATTGTGAAAGTTGACCCACCTCATTTCGGTGATGAGACCGACCCGCAAACTATGCGCAAATTAATCAATGGTGAAGTTCGTTACGAGCATTTAATTAGCGGAGCTTCAGCGAATTATCGCCGTCGACGCGATGAGATAGCATCTGCTGCATACGGCACTTTAAGACGTGTTGTTAATACTCAGAAAGAACCGCTATGAATTTAAGATCATTCATCAAACGCACTAAAGCCGGTCAGCTGATCTGGCGAATCTTTATTGGCGTTTTAGGCGGAACCATCACGGTATTAGGTGCAATAGCTCTGGTTGCACCTGGCCCTGGAGTTTTGATTTTACTTGCTGGCCTTGGAATTTTAGCAAGTGAATTTGCGTGGGCGAGCCGAGCGGTTAGTAAGACGAAGAGCATGGCGCAAACTGCTGCCGATAAAGTTGGAATGCCAACTTGGGTCAAGTATTTACTCTTTGCTGGCGCGGCACTATTTTCTATCATTGCAATTATTTATTATCAGATGCATAGATAGCTGCTTTAGAAATTTTCAGAGAGCGCTTTTTTATTTATTAGGTTAAACTCTCCTAAATGACCGCAACTACATCAACTCCAATACATCCAGTACTAACAAATCGTCGTAGCCCAAGATCATTTGATGCAACCGCCACTATTTCTAATGAGGCGCTGCTAGCGATCTTAGAAGCAGCACGATGGGCACCGTCTGCGAATAATTTTCAACCTTGGCGTTTTCATGTAGGAGTGCGCGGCGACGAAGTTTTTGGTTTGATTCTTGACACCCTGGTTCCGTTTAACCAAAGTTGGGCCAACCGCGCATCAGCTTTAGTTTTGGTCTCTATTGTTGATCAGAATGAAGATGGCTCCCCCCGCCCAATTTCAGGCTTTGACGCTGGTTTAGCAGTTAGCCAGCTGACTTTTGAAGCTCACAGTCGAGGTCAAGTAGCCCATCAGATGGCTGGTTTTGACGCCGCAAAAGCGGCCGCAACCTTTGAGCTACCAACTCAAATAGCACCGATCGTGGTAATTGCAATTGGCACCCAAGGTCCAGCCGAACAACTTGAAGGCGTTCTACTTGAGCGTGAAAATGCGCCGCGTCAGCGCAAAGACCTAGCCGAAATTGTTTTAGCTGGGCTGCCTAACTAAAAGCGAGAACGAATCTCCCAGAGATCAACAAATACTGGGTTAAATAAAGTGCTCGCTAAATATTTAACTCCGGCTGAACCACCGGTGCCCATTTTGGCGCCAATCGTGCGTTCAACCATTTTCACATGGCGATAGCGCCACTCTTGTAGTCCTTCGTCAATATCGAGCAAGCGCTCGCAAACACCAGCACTTTCCGGATCATTGCGATGCACATCTAGCAAAACATCTTGCACTGCTGGATTAGCAACATAAGCTGTTGACTTATCACGAGCCAAAACATCAGCCGGAATTGCATGACCGCGCTTTGAAATGTAAACCAGCAATGAATCCCAAACTGAATTACGACTAGTAATTTCTGAAATATCACTTTGCACATCTGCTGGTAGGTGCCCGGCCATTGCGCTATCGCGACGACCAAGTATTGCCTCGACTTTTCTAAACTGCGCAGATTGGAAACCGCTAGATGATGAAAGATAAGAGCGGAAACTATTAAATTGCAGTGGCGTCATTGTTTCGAGAATATCAATCTGAGCAACACAAACTTTCATGATGGTGCGAATGCGCCCAAGTAGCGCAAGTGAGCGATGGGTATCGCCGGCTTCTAGAGCAACTTGTGCAGCTAAGAATTCATGAATTAATTGCTTAAACCAAAGTTCGTAACTCTGATGAATAACAATAAAAAGCATTTCATCATGTTCTGGGCCATCTGAAAGAGGTCTCTGCAAACTAAGTAATTCATCTATGGCTAGATAAGAAGTGTAAGTAAGGGCTGGATCTACCTGATTTTCGCTCATGTAACTCTCGAATCTGATTTTTCAATCTTTTCATATTGACGGGTAGTTACTAGATCACGAATACGTTGAAAACCATCCCAAATTTCCACATACGAGGTAGGTAACGGCGAGATTGCTAAGCGAATTGAATCTGGGGTGCGATAGTCAGGAATCACATTGGCGAACTGTCGAAGTGCTACGCAGATACGGGCCGCATCTGGGTGCCCGATTGAGATATGGCCACCACGTTCATTTGCATCGCGCGAGGTCAGCAGCGTGAAGCCAAGGTCAGCCAACCAAGCGTCGTATAGCTCGATCATCATTTGAGTTCCAGTCGCACATTTGTGTGAAATCTGATTTAGACCAGCTTCTTCAATTATTGAGAAAGCACTTTTAATGCAACGTAACCCGATTAAAGATGGGCTGGCAATTTGGAAACCACGAATTCCTTCAGCGCGTTCAAATACTGGACCCATGCCAAATTGATCGCCTTGCGAAAACCAACCTTGAATTGGGACTTGTAGTTCAGCTTGCACGCGCTTGTTTACATATAACCAAGCTGGTGCACCTGGCCCAGAGTTACCGTATTTATATGTGCAACCGACTGCAATATCTACACCGTTAGTATCAAAATTCATTTCGATTGCACCAACTGCGTGACTAGCATCCCAGAGTAGAAACGCACCAAAGCTGCGAACTAAGTCAGTTAAAGACTTAATATCGTTGCGCGCACCTGAGCGATATTGAATTACTTCTAACGTAACAAGTGCCACATCGTCAGATAAGTATGGCTTCAAAATATCAACTGTGATCAATTCATTTTCAGAAACATTTGGATCTTCGTTATCGATGATTACTAAGTTCAAACCAAATTGCTTAGCAATGCCATCGAGAATATAGCGATCGGTTGGAAAATTAGCCGCATCAGTAATTATTGTTTTACGACCCGGGCGCGCATGAATTGCCGCTAAACAAAGCTGGTAGAAATTTACCGAAGTCGTATCGCAAGCCAGAACCTGGCCAGCGGCAGCACCTAACGTCGCGCGACCAATTAAATCGCCAGTTGGCTGAGCTTCATCAACCCAATGACCCCAGCCATTTACTACTTCCGGGCCCCATTCCTTAGTTAAAAAATCAGTTACCGCCACAACAGTGTCATGTGGCAATCGGCCCAATGAGTTTCCATCGAGATAACACATATCTGGGTCGGTAATCACATAACGCTCTTTGAAATGGCGTAATGGGTCTGCGGCATCTAGTGCCAATGCATATTCGCGGTCAGTAACCTTCATGCCGTAAAGGTACGCTTTCCCCCTATGGCACGCAATCTTGTTAACGTCGAAAGCGTAAACAAAGCCTTTGATATCAAGCAATTACTAGTTGGCGTATCTCTTGGCGTTGCTGAGGGCGAACGCATCGGAATTGTTGGGCGTAATGGCGCCGGCAAGAGCACGTTAATGAAATTAATTGCTGGCATTGAGCAACCAGATTCAGGTCGAGTGACCAAGAGCAATTCAGTCAAACTCGGAATGCTAAACCAAGTCGATATCGCCGATAAGGCGGCAACTGTTCGAGATGTTGTGTTGGGCGATAAAGCAAAACATGAATGGGCCAGCGACGCTGGCGTTCGTGAAGTTTTCACCGGTTTATTTGGCGGCTTTGATGATCATTTATTCGAGCGCACATTTCTTTCTTTATCTGGTGGTGAAAGACGTCGTGTTGGATTAGCTAAATTACTAATTGATGATCTTGATTTAATTCTGCTTGATGAGCCTACTAACCACTTAGATGTCGAAGGTGTTGCATGGCTGGCAAATCATTTAAAGAATAGAAAAAATATTGCCGTAACAGTGGTAACGCACGATCGTTGGTTTCTAGACGAAGTCACAGATCGCACTTGGGAAGTTGTCGGCGGTAAAGTCGAAGAATACGACGGAGGATATTCAGCATTCGTATTAGCTAAAGCCGAGCGTTCTCGCCAAGCTTCAGTACTTGATCAACGCCGTAACATGTTGATTCGTAAAGAATTAGCGTGGTTACGTCGTGGTGCGCCAGCTCGAACCACTAAACCAAAATTTAGAGTTGATGCGGCAAATGAATTAATCTCAGCCGAACCGGCTCCGCGTGACACCACCGAGTTGTTGAAATTTGCCCAGAACCGATTGGGAAACACTGTTTACGAGGCGCATCATTTGCAAGTTCGCGCTGGTGACAAAGAACTAATCGATGATCTTTATTGGAATGTGGGCCCCGGCGATCGCATTGGCATTGTTGGCATAAACGGTGCTGGTAAAACCACCTTAATGCGTACGTTGGCTGGGGAAATTCAACCTAGTGCCGGAAAATTAGTTACTGGCGTAACTGTAAAAGCAGCCTTTCTAACCCAGCATTTAGCTGAACTAGATCCAACCTGGCGCGTGCTGGAAGCCGTTGAAAAAGTCGCCTCGCATATTGAACTCGGTAAAGGACGCACTCTTTCAGCATCACAACTTTGTGAGCGGTTAGGTTTTGATCGTGATTCACAATGGACCCCAGTTGGTGATTTATCTGGCGGTGAAAAACGTCGACTGCAATTAACTAGATTGCTGATGGAAAGCCCGAATGTTTTAATGCTTGATGAGCCGACTAATGATTTTGATATCGAGATTTTGACTGAGTTAGAAGATTTACTCGATAGTTACGCCGGCACGCTGCTAATTATTTCGCACGATAGATATTTCTTAGAGCGAGTTTGCGATCGATTTGTTGGTTTGCTTGGTGATCAGAAGTTATTAGATCTGCCACGTGGCGTGGACCAATATTTAGAGCTACGTGAGAAAGCCATTTCAGGAGGCTCAACTAAGAAAGAGAATAAATCAACTTCTTCGGCCGCTGAACAGCGCCAAGCTAAAAAAGATTTAGCACGCATTGAACGTCAGATAGCCAAGCTAGAAGAAAAGACGACCGCCTTGTTAGTGGAACAAGAACAGTGCGAGTTTGATGCGGAGCGATTAGCCGCCATTAGCAATGAATTAATCGAGTTAAATTCGGAGAAATCTCGACGCGAAGAAGAATGGTTAGCCGCCACTTTGCTTATTGAGGGTTAAACTTTGACCATGAGCAAATTGACCCATGCCGTCGAAGTAATTTTATTCCGTGCGCGCTTCTTATTAGCGCCGCTATATCTAGGCCTCGTAGGCGCATTAATACTGCTCTGCTGGCGCTTTATTGTTGAGTTTTATCACATCGCTCAACACATCGGCGAAGCAACAGCGCAGACTTTTACGCTAGAACTTTTAGCTCTTCTTGACTTAACACTTCTAGCAAATTTAATTCTGATGGTGATCTTTGCTGGATATGAAAATTTTGTATCACGCATTGATGTGGCAGCCGAATCAAAAGATCGCCCACACTGGATGGGAACCATTGATTTCTCTGGACTAAAAATCAAGTTAATTGGTTCACTCGTTGCAATTTCGGTAATTGAACTATTAAAGGATTTCATTGAACTTGCCGGAGAAGATCACGTTGGTGGCGGCACCAAGTGGCGCATCGTAATTCACTTAACATTTGTAGCATCTGGAGTTTTGTTCGCGCTGATGGATTGGATTGCTGATAAGCGAGAGTTCCACGGCACACATAAGTAATGCGCCTTGACTTATTAGCAGCACTTTCCGGTCTAATGATCGCGCTTCAAGCGCGGGCAAATGGCGAGCTTTCTCATCGTCTAAATAACGGAGTAGAGGCTGCGCTAGTTTCATTTGGATCCGGACTTCTGATCATTGCCGTGATTTCGCTCTTTCATAAAGGCATACAAGAGGGAATCACTAACCTTCGTGTTGCAGTTAAAGCTAAAGAGATTCCTCGTTGGCGATTATTCGCCGGTGCTCTTGGTGGAACTTTTGTCGCCTTTCAAACCCAAGTAGTACCAATAATCGGCGTTGCAATCTATTCAGTGGCTTCCATTGCCGGTCAAACTGCCATGTCTTTGTATGTCGATCGAATTGGCTTAACTGGTGGTGGCAAGAAGTTGATCTCAAGTCGCCGAATTGCAGCGGCAGCTTTGACGGTATTAGCGGTACTTGTTTCGGTATGGGATCGCATTGACGCCAAAGATCTATCAATGTGGGCCGTATTTTTCGGGGTTTTAGCAGGTGCCATCGTTGGAGTTCAGAGAGCGCTTAATGGTCAGATCAACGAACACTCCAAACAAAGTTTCACCACATCGCTACTCAATTTCATTATGGGCACAGGCTTCCTAGTAATTCTTTTAGTAATAGCAGTTATAGCAAATTGGTCTGAACTTGCACCACTTCCGGCAGGCCCTTGGTGGATTTATACCGGTGGCGTAATTGGCGTTATTTATATTGCTTTTACTTCAACCATTGTGCAGCATTTAGGAGTTCTAACTTTCACACTCTTTAGCGTTGGCGGCCAATTAGTTGGCTCACTGCTAATTGATTTAATCTCACCAACCAATGGCGTGAATGTCAGCGTCTACTTGGTGACTGGAATAGTTATGACGTACTTTGGGGTGATCGCCGGAGGCGTAAGTAATTCACGAATCCGGAAACCATCGAAAGCGCAATAAAGAAGAGTGCAATCAATTTAGAGTTTTCATCAATCCAAGGGAATTGAACTGCGTAATAACCAAGTAAAGTCATTCCGACTCCCCAAACAAAAGCACCGAGTGCGTTGGCAGTAAGGAATCGGTAATAATTCATCTTTGAAATTCCAGCAATCGGTGGCACAAAAGTTCGAATCCAAGGGTAGAACCGGGCAAACACAACTGCCCACCAGCCATACCGCGCGTAGAAACGTTCAGCACGTGCAATCATCTTATGAAATCCAGGCCGTTTACTTTTCTCCAAATATGAACGTCCGACCGTGCGGCCAAGAGCGAAACCAACTTGGTCGCCCATAAAAGCGGCAAAGAAAATAATTGATACCAATAAAAGAATATTTACGTTATTCGTAGAAGCGGCAACCAGCCCAGCAAAGAACAAAAGTGAATCACCAGGAATAAAGAAGGCAACCAGTACTCCGGTTTCCAAGAAAATAATGACGCCCATAAAGATATAGAGCAAAAACGGGGCCATTGAGCTTAAAAACCCTTGGTAAGAGGAGAAATCCATTAACAGCTCTTCTTTACCGCCGAAGCGACCGCCGTAACAACCTGCGGGTCAAAAACGCTAGGAACAATGAAAGAAGCATTTAATTGTGAGGCACTAACGCAGTCTGCAATTGCTTCGGCGGCTGCAATCAGCAGCGTGTCAGTGATTTTGTGCGCATTGGCATCTAGCAATCCGCGGAATATGCCTGGGAATGCTAAAACATTGTTGATTTGATTTGGCTGATCACTTCGACCGGTCGCAACAACTGCGGCATATTTACGGGCAATTACTGGATCAATCTCAGGATCTGGATTAGCGAGTGCAAAAACAATTGAGCCAGTTGCCATTGAAGCAACATCGGCTTCAGCTAAAACATTTGGCGCACTAACTCCGATAAACACATCAGCACCGCTCATAGCATCGTGAATGTTGCCACTGAAATTGTTTGGGTTGCAGTTATCGATAAACCATTGACGCATTGGGTCATGATCAGCTTTAGTCTCTTTGCAAATCACACCATCTTTATCAAAAGCAATAATGTTTGTAGCACCACTCTTGGTTAGCAATCTAGCAATTGCGGTGCCGGCAGCACCTGCACCACTCATAATAATTTTAACTTGCGAAAGATCTTTCTTAACTAATTTTAAAGAATTACGTAGCGCAGCTAGAACAACAATCGCCGTACCGTGTTGATCATCATGGAATACCGGGATATCAAGAAGTTCACGTAAACGGGCTTCAACCTCGAAGCAACGTGGCGCTGAGATATCTTCTAAGTTAATGCCACCATAAACAGGTGCAATTAACTGCACTGTGCGCACGATTTCATCAACATCTTGGGTATCTAAACAAACTGGCCAGGCATCAACATCGGCAAAACGCTTAAACAGCGCAGCTTTACCTTCCATCACTGGCAGTGCTGCAGCAGGGCCAATGTTGCCTAGCCCTAATACTGCCGAGCCATCGGTTACTACGGCCACAGTATTTCGCTTAATAGTTAAGCGTCGTGCGTCGGCTGGATCATCAACAATTGCTTGGCAGATACGCGCTACGCCAGGGGTATAGGCACGCGAGAGATCATCACGGGTCTTTAGTGGCACTTTTGATTGGATTTCAATTTTGCCACCAAGGTGTAATAAGAAGGTGCGGTCTGAAACTTTGCGAACTGTTAAATCTGGGTGCCGCGAAATTGAACTAGTAATTACATCGGCATGTTCTTGATCGATGGCATCGCAAGTAATGTCGATTACAACTCGCTCTAATAGTGACTCAACAACGTCGAGCGCAGTTATCGATGCACCCGCTTCGCTGATAACCGCGGTAATTGCAGCTACCGGTTGTGAATCAGGATGTCCTTCAACACGAATTGTGATGCCATAGCCAGGACTTGTACTTGCCATTTAGACAACACCGTACAAACGATCGCCAGCGTCGCCAAGACCAGGAACGATGTAACCGTGTTCATTTAATTTTTCATCGAGTGCGCCAGTAACTAACTTGATATCAATCTTGGCGTCTTTGAAAGCCTCTTCAACAATTTTGATTCCTTCGGGCGCGGCCAAAATACAAACCGCAGTGATATCTGATGCGCCGCGTTCAATTAGATAATTAAATGCCGCAACTAAAGTTCCGCCCGTTGCCAGCATTGGGTCGAGTACAAATACTTGGCGACCAGTTAGATCTTCTGGCAGACGGTTGGCATAAGTACTAGCTTGTAATGTTTTTTCATCGCGCACCATTCCGAGGAAACCAACTTGTGCTGTTGGCAGCAACTTAACCATGCCCTCTAACATTCCGAGGCCCGCGCGCAGAATCGGAACTACTACCGGAGCCGGGGATGCCATTTTGATGCCAGTAGTTTTTGTAACTGGTGTTGTAATTTCAACTTCTTGAGTTCGCACATCTCGAGTGGCTTCGTAGGCCAGTAGCGTCACAAGTTCTTCGACCAAGTGTCTAAAAGTTGGTGAATCAGTTTCCTGATCGCGCAGAACCGTTAATTTATGCGAAATTAGTGGGTGATTTGCTACGTGAACTTTCATAACGCAAACCATACAGGGGTTTCTTTCCGCATAAATAAGTGCCACTATGTCTGCATTGGAACTCTCGGAAAGTTCCTTCGTGGCGATGCGGTGAGGGGTGGGAACGTGACTGAACTCATTAACGAAGTCGATATCGCCGTTGAGGCTTGGCATGAAGACGGCCGTTGGACTCTAGCCAATCTGCCTGACGCCCAAGATCTACCCGCAATTATTGATCGCCTTAAATCACAACAAACAAATGGTGGCGCAGTTGCGCTAATTTCAATCGATGAAGAGTTTTTTATCTTAATCAGAGTTCTTGGAACTCATATTTATATGTTCTTAAGTGATGTTACTTGCGCGCTTGATTACGAAGTTGCCGAGGAGTTCCTAGAAATCGCAGATCTTGATCAACCAACCGATGAAGATGAACCACTTCCGGTGGGCCACAAAGATATTTTTGCCGATCTCGGAATGCCACACATGGAACTACTTGCCCTCTGTGATGATGGCGAACTTTTCCCAGATGAACAATTAGAAGCAATTGCTAAACGATTAGGTTTTGGCAACGAGTTTGCGGAGCTACTTGAACTTTGATTAATCAAGATTTAATGCGCTCAGCAATTGAAATTGCCCACAGTGCACTCAAGAGTGATGATGTGCCGG
>CAIXTG010000007.1 GCA_903922325.1 uncultured Actinomycetes bacterium | reverse complement strand
GATCTGACTATTGCAACTGAAGATCACAATGTGCCAACTCAAAACATTAATTTGCCGATTGCCGATCCAGTATCAAAGCTGCAAGTAGATACCTTGCGTGCTAACTGCGCAGAATTTGGCGTTCGTATTCACTCATTGGGCGATGCCGAACAGGGAATCGTGCACGTGGTTGGTCCACAACTAGGTTTAACACAACCTGGCCTAACAATTGTTTGCGGTGATTCACATACTTCAACTCATGGTGCTTTTGGTGCACTTGCTTTTGGTATTGGCACCAGCGAAGTAGAGCATGTGCTTGCAACTCAAACTTTGCCGCTGCAGCGTCCAAAGACTATGGCCATAAATGTCAACGGAAAATTAAAGCCTGGCGTAACCAGCAAGGACATCATCTTGGCCATCATCGCCAAGATTGGTACCGGTGGCGGTCAAGGTTATGTAATTGAATATCGCGGCGAAGCAATTCGTGAACTTTCAATGGAAGCTCGCATGACCGTTTGTAATATGTCGATTGAAGCTGGTGCTCGTGCCGGCTTGATCGCGCCAGATGAAACAACTTTTGCTTACATCAAGGGAAAGCCACACGCACCTGAGGATTTCGATGCCGCAGTTTCCTATTGGAAAACGCTCTTTTCTGATGCCGATGCAAAATTCGATGTCGAAGTAGATCTAGATGCCGATGACTTAGAACCTTTTGTAACTTGGGGAACTAATCCAGGTCAAGGCATCTTCTTAAATGCCAATGTGCCAAACCCAGCCGACATTGCAGATGACGAAGAGCGTGGCGCAGCTGAACGAGCCCTGGTTTATATGGGTTTAACAGCAGGTCAACCAATGAAGAGCGTAGCTATCGACACTGTGTTCTTGGGATCTTGTACTAATGGTCGCATTGAAGATTTACGTGCTGCCGCTGAAATTCTTAAAGGTAAAAAGATTTCAACTTCACTTCGCATGTTAGTCGTGCCCGGCAGCGCGCGCGTTCGTCTGCAAGCAGAGGCAGAAGGTCTAGATAAAGTCTTTATCGATTCGGGTGCCGAATGGCGCAACGCTGGTTGTTCAATGTGTCTGGGTATGAATCCGGATCAATTGAAACCAGAAGAGCGTTCAGCATCAACTTCGAATCGTAACTTCGAAGGCCGTCAAGGTAAGGGTGGTCGTACCCACTTGGTTAGCCCATTAGTTGCAGCAGCTACCGCACTTCGCGGAACTCTTTCATCGCCTGCGGATCTGTAAGGAGAAATCAAAATGGAAAAATTTGTAACTCATGTCGGTACTGGTGTTCCGCTTCGTCGTAGCAATGTTGATACCGATCAGATCATTCCGGCGGTTTACTTAAAGCGCGTAACTCGCAGCGGTTTTGAAGATGGTCTTTTTGCCGCTTGGCGTAGCGATCCAGATTTCGTTTTAAATCAACCAGAATTTAAGAACGGCACCGTCTTAGTGGCAGGCGCTGACTTTGGTACCGGTTCATCTCGCGAGCATGCTGTGTGGGCGCTACAAAACTATGGTTTCAAAGTTGTCATCTCTTCACGCTTTGCCGACATTTTCCGAGGTAACTCGCAAAAAGGTGGTCTGCTTACAATTCTGCTTAGTCAAAGCGAAGTTGAAGATCTCTGGGTGGCGATCGAAGCTAATCCAGCCCTGGCAATCACCGTTAACTTAGAAGCCAAGACCGTTTCCTATGGCGATCAAAGCATTGCATTTGAGATCGATGATTATGTGCGTTGGCGCTTAATGGAAGGCCTTGATGACATCGGTTTAACGCTGGCAAATAGCGATTCCATCGATACTTTCGAGGCTAAGCGTGCTGCTCACAAACCTAAGACACTTCCAATTCGCGCTTAAAAGGGGCTAATTACGCTGGTTTTGACGCTCATTTGGCGCGGGGTGACAGAGTTCAAGTAAAACTCTAAAGTTCTAATTCAGAGTTTTTTACGCATAATTAATGGGTTTTTCACGGGTTTTGAGAAAAATTATTTTCGCGACACGCCCTCATCTATGTTGGACTCACCCCATTGTTCTGCGTAACTTTGCGAGTGCGTTAGGCAATTGCTTAACTTTTAGCGTAAATAAGGGGATTTTAAATGAATAAGGCACAATTCATTGCCGCGTTGGCCCCACACTTCAACGGCAGCAAGAAAGAAGCTTCACACGCAGTAGACATTATTTTTGACACAATCGTTCGCAACATGGTTGCTGGCGAAGACGTCATGATCAATGACTTCGGCAAGTTCAAGAAGGTTGATCGCAAGGCACGTATGGGTCGTAACCCATTTACTGGCGAGACAATCAAGATCAAAGCAATGAAGAAGCCTCGCTTCTTACCTGCAAAGGGTCTTAAGGATGCAATCTCAGGCGAGCGCAAGCTAGGACCAGCTCCAAAGCCAGTCGTAGTTGTAGCAAAGCCAGTTGCAAAGCCAGCAGCGAAGAAGGCTGTTAAGAAGGCTCCTGCAAAGAAGAAGGCTGCAGCTAAGAAGCCAGCAGCTAAGAAGAAGGTTGCTAAGAAGGCTCCTGCAAAGAAGAAGCCAGCAGCTAAGAAGAAGAAGAAGTAATTTAGAAATAAATTAGCGGGGCTGCCTTTCGAGGCAGCCCCGTTTTTTATTCTCTTTTAAACTAAGATAAGACCTATGGAAAGTGCGCAACTAAATATTTCTTATGCGCCACCTAAAGGTAAGCCACTAGGTAACAACGCTGCATTTGCAATTGCTAGTCGGCTGGTAATTCCGCTAATCAATTTAGTTTCTAAACACAATTGGCAAGGCGCGCATAACATTCCCAAGAGCGGACCAGTAATTGTTTGCTGCAATCACATCTCTTATTTTGATCCGTTAGTTTTCGCGCACTTCCTCTACAAGAATGGCCGTGCCCCAAGATTCTTAGGCAAAGCTTCTGTGTTTAGAGTTCCGATAGTTGGATTCGTTTTACGTAAAGCCGGTCAAGTTCCGGTGGAGCGCGAAACTAAAGATGCTGGCGCAGCACTTGTTCATGCGCAAGCTTTCTTAAAAGCAGGGCACATGCTCGGTGTTTATCCTGAAGGAACGTTAACTCGTGATGCTAATTCTTGGCCGATGGTCGCCAAGACCGGCTTAGCCCGATTAGCAGTGATGTCAAAAGCCCCAGTAATTCCAGTTGCGCAGTGGGGCGCTCAAGCGGTGTTGCCGGCCTACAGCAAGAAATTTAAGTTATTTCCACGCACGAAATTGCAGGTTAAGGCTGGCGCACCACTAGATTTTAGTAAGTGGTACGGCAAAGAAGGGGATCCGGTAGCAATGGCTGAAGCAACTGCATATGCAATGGCTGCTATTACTTCGATCCTAGAAGAGCTGCGTGGCGAAAAACGCCCAACCGAAATTTTTGATCCACATAATTCCGCGCTACCTCGCACCGGTAACTTTAAGAAGAAGAGCAAGTAATGGCGAAGATTACGGTTTTAGGCGCAGGCGCATGGGGCAGCACCATGGCTCAGGTACTAGTCGATGGCGCTAATGATGTCTTGATCTGGGGGCGTCGCGAAGAAGTTGTAGCTGAAATCAACACTGCCCATACCAATACAAAATATTTAGGTAGTCAAGTTTTACCTGAGTCACTTAAAGCAACTAGTGATATCAATGAAGCTTTTGCGCATTCGAAATACATTGTGTTGGCAATTCCAGCGCAGAGTTTGCGCGAGAAATTAATTGAATTAAAGCCTTTGTTTAAAGGCGATGAAGTAATTATCAGTACTTTAAAAGGTATTGAAATCTCAACTCAAATGCGCATGAGCGAGATCATCGAAGAGATTTTGCCTAATCGCAAAATAGCAGTTATTACTGGGCCAAATTTGGCCGATGAATTAATTTTGCGACAACCAGCAGCAGCCGTAGTAGCTTCGCAATCAGCAGAGCTGGCTAAAGAGTTGCAAGAGATATTTAGAGCAAATTATTACCGGGTCTATACCTCAACCGATGTGATGGGTTGCGAATTAGCCGGCGCAGTTAAAAACGTAATCGCACTTGCAGTTGGTATCGCAATCGGATTAGGTCTTGGTGAAAATACCCAAGCCATGATCATTACTCGCGGACTAAATGAAGTCGCTCGACTTTGTGCAGCCCACGGCTCTGAACCTTTGACTGCAGCTGGCCTAGCTGGCATGGGCGACTTAGTAGCAACTTGCGGTTCCCCGCTATCGCGAAACCGCACATTTGGTGAAGCGATTGGTCGCGATGGAAGTTACGAGAATGCCCGCAAACATTTCTCGCGCACCGTCGAAGGCGTTGCCTCAGCGAGCGCGGTAATTGAAGTGGCGCACCGTGTCGGCGTAGAAGTGCCAATTATCGAAGCAGTAGCCGATTTGATTAAAGGTCTATTAAACCCGCAAGAGGCAATGGATCGCCTGATGAAAATTAGCACTGATTCAGAGAACTTCATTAAATGAGTAAAGAGACGATAGCGATCGTATTTGGTGGTCGCAGTTCTGAGCATGAGATCTCCTGCCTTTCTGCCGGGGGAGTCTTAACTGCTATTGACCGCAATAAATATGAAGTGGTCCTCATTGGCATCACCAAAGACGGAAATTGGGTTTTAGTTCCAGAAACCCATCAGTTAAGCATTGTCGATGGAAAGTTGCCAGAAGTTCCAAATAGCGCACCACAGGTGATTGCAGATGTTGCGGGATTTAGCGCTGGCGGCAAACCTTTAAACGTAGATTTAATTTTCCCAACTCTGCATGGCCCATATGGCGAAGATGGCTCTATCCAAGGCTTCTTTGAAATTGCCGATCTGCCTTATGTAGGAAGTGGCGTATTGGCTTCAGCTGTAGCGATGGATAAATCTTTTGCCAAACCAATTTTTGCGGCACACGGCTTAAAAGTTGCCGACGGATTTACCGTGACTGCAACGCAGTGGAGCAGCGACAAAGCAGAATGGCAGAAAAGAGCTGATGCTCTTGGCTATCCGCTCTTTGTTAAGCCAGCACGCGGTGGTTCAAGTCGGGGCACAACTAAAGTTAAAAGCGCCGACCAATTAGCGAGTGCAATTACCGAGGCACACCGGTTTGATCCGAAAGCAATGGTTGAAAGCGCCGTGGTTGGTTTAGAAATTGAATGCGCAGTATTGGAAATTGATGGCACTCCGCAAGCATCTAAAGTTGGCCAAATTAAAATTGCTACAAAGTTTGAGTTCTATGATTTCGAAGCAAAGTATTTAGATGGCGCAACTGAAATTATTATTCCAGCTGATATTCCAGCAAGTGCCAGCGATGCAATTCGCGCAGCGTCTCTTGATGCCTTTACATCCCTGGGTTGTAGCGGATTAGCTCGAGTCGATTTCTTCTTTACTAATAGCGGCGAAGTCGTGATTAATGAGATAAATACCATGCCTGGTTTTACGGCGACTTCAGTTTTTCCGAAGATGTGGGCTGCTACAGGAAAAAGTTACGAACAGATTGTGCAGGCGCTAATTGATACCGCTAAGCGCCGCACTAATGGGCCGTTAGGTAATTAGCCAGATTTGATTTAGTAAGAAGTTACCGGGCAAGTCAAAGTACGAGTAATACCCGCAACGCCCTGCACCTTAGAAAGAATCATGCGACCAAAATCTTCCATGCTTGGGGCTTCTGCGCGCATGATTACATCGTAAGGACCAGTAACACCTTCAGCCAGAGTTACGCCGGCAATCGCCGAAACGGACTTAGCAACACTGTCTGCTTTTCCAACTTCGGTCTGAATCAAGATGTATGCCTGTACTGACATTTTGGTCTCCTTATTGCGTTCAACTAAGTGACAAAGGTAGCGCATTAGAGCGCTAATTCTCTAGTGGATATCTGATGGGAATAGAATCACCGCATGGCATTTACTGAGAGCGAAGTAATAGCGCTATTGGCGCAAGTTTTCGCGAGCAGTCACCCAAATCTAGAAGTTGGCATTGGCGATGACGCCGCGGTTATTCGCACTACCAATCGCACCGTTATCACAACCGATATGGCGGTTGAAGGCGTTCATTTTCGCCTCGAATGGTCAAGTCCGTTTGAGATAGGTCGAAAGATAACGGCTGCAAATTTAGCCGATGTCTTTAGTATGGGCGCTAAACCAACTTTCCTAGTTGTAGCTGTTTCGTTAACTGGAAATGAAGATCTGGAATGGATCGAGAAACTAGCTAAAGGAATAGCGTTCGAAGCTAACTTAGTTGGTGCAGCTGTGGTCGGGGGAGATCTGGCTAAAGGCGCAGCAGTGACGATTGCAATTACTGCGCTTGGTGAAGTTGCAGATCCAATCTTGCGTTCTGGAGCACAGGTTGGTGATCAGATTTATTTATCTAACTTGCCAGGTTGGTCACGTGCCGGGTTAACAATTTTAGAAAAAGGTTTAGCAGTTGAATCAGAATCCGCCAAGCGCGCAGTTGCGGCTTTTAGGGCTCCGACTCTTAACTACGCCTACGCTGCAAATTTGGCTCGAGCAACTGCGATGAGCGATGTCAGTGATTCGCTAATTACACAAGCCGAACAAATGTCAGCCGCCTCAAACGTGCAGTTCAATCTTGATTTCAATCTATTTAAGGCAGCGGCTGACTTCGAAGAACTACTGACTTTGAGTGAAGAAATAGATATCTCGATTGCTGAACTGTTATTAGGCGGCGGCGAAGACCATGTATTTCTAACAACCGGTCAAGATTTACCAGGATTGTTAATTGGCCAAGTAAGTGCCGGTACTGGTTTAACTGTTCTGGGAAATGAAAAAGCGCCAGATACCTGGCGCCATTTCAATTAAAAAAAGAGATTAACGAGTTACTTTGCCGGCCTTAAGGCAAGAAGTACATACGTTCTGACGCTTAGTTGCACCAGCTACTAGGGTGCGTACGCGCTGAATATTTGGATTCCAGCGACGACGAGTCTTTACCTGTGAGTGTGAAACCTTGTTGCCAAAGCTTGGGCCTTTGCCACAGATATCGCAGTTTGCTGCCATCGTCGTGCTCCTTATTTACTAATAAATGGGTAATGCGCCAAAACAGCTAAGCTGCTTCAGGCAGGAGCAAAGGTTACCTTGCCACCCCCTGTTAAGGCGAATCACGCTCAATCAGCAGCCCAAAAGCGGCGGGGATATCAAAAAATGTGAAATGCATCCATGAGGGGCACCCCCAAGAAATATATATGAGATCTCTTAATACTCAGCGGAAACTAAGCCTCGAGAGGTTTTTAGCCTCTTTAGAAATGGAGATCGGTCTATGAATTCGCTAGATCTGGCCCGATGGCAATTCGCCATCACCACTGTTTATCACTTCCTCTTTGTGCCAATCACGATTGGCATGGCATTTCTCGTAGCTGGTCTACACACAGCTTGGTATCGGACAGCGAAATTGAAGTACTTGCGAGCCACAAAATTCTTTGGAAAGTTATTCCTAATTAACTTCGCTATCGGTGTAGTTACTGGCATTGTGCAGGAATTCCAGTTTGGTATGAACTGGTCTTCGTATTCTCGATTTGTCGGCGACATATTTGGCGCCCCATTGGCAATGGAAGGACTTCTCGCCTTCTTCCTCGAAAGCACTTTCTTAGGTCTGTGGATTTTCGGTTGGGATCGATTGCCCAAGAAATTGCATTTAGCATCAATCTGGCTCGCTGCAACTGGCACGCTACTTTCGGCTTATTTTATTTTGGCTGCGAATGCATGGATGCAACATCCAGTTGGCTATATCTATAACGAAGCGAAGAATCGCGCCGAACTTACTGATATCAAAGCAGTGCTAACTCAGAACACTGCGCTGGCAACTTTCTTTCACACAATTCCGTCAGCTGCATTTACTGGCGCTGCATTCATGGCCGGTATCTCAGCTTGGTTAATTATCAAGAAGAAAGATATCGAGATGGCCCGCGGAACTTTAAAATTGGGCTTGATCACAATGTTGATCAGCATTGTCATGGTTAGCGTTTCCGGTGATATCACTGCTCGCATCATGACCGACCAACAACCTATGAAAATGGCAGCGGCCGAAGCACTTTATGACACAACTGAGTCGGCCCCATTCTCATTGTTTACGATCGGCACCCTCGATGGCTCTAGATCGGTTTTCCAAATTGATATCCCTTCAGTTCTCTCATTCATGTCGACTGGAAATTTCAATGGCGTAGTCGAAGGTGTTAATGACTTACAGAAGCAGTACGAAGAAACCTATGGTCCTGGTGAATACACTCCAAACATTCCAATGGCATATTGGTCATTTAGATTGATGATCGGTTTTGGTTTCCTCGGCGCGCTATTTGCCCTACTTGCGTTATGGCAGATGCGTCGCGGTGGTACACCTCGTGGACGCTGGTTCGCACCAGCCATGATCTCGTTGCCATTCATTCCGCTACTGGCTAACTCATTCGGTTGGATCTTTACTGAAACTGCTCGACAGCCATGGTCTGTATTCGGATTGATAAAAACCGAAGATGGCGTTAGCCAAGTTGTTTCTGCGGGCGCGGTGTTATTCACCATGATCGTATTCACATTACTTTATGGAATTTTAGCTTTCATCGAAGTCGGCTTAATTCTAAAAGTCATTAAGAACGGACCTTCCGAGGAATTGGATTATGTAGATCCAGAACTCGGTGGATCCGATAAGCAAAATCTCGTGATGAGTTACTAGGACTGCAGGAAAGGAATAGAAAATGACATTTCAAAGCACTTGGTTCTTATTAATCGCAGTTCTCTGGATCGGATACTTCATCCTTGAAGGTTTCGATTTCGGCGTCGGCATTTTGTTTCCCTTCGTTTCAAAAAACGAGGCTGATCGTCGCGCAGTACTTACAACGCTTGGCCCAGTCTGGGATGGTAACGAAGTCTGGTTACTTGTTGCTGGCGGTGCGACATTTGCTGCGTTCCCAGAGTGGTATGCGACCTTATTTAGCGGGTTCTATCTACCGCTATTTCTTATTCTGGTTTCGCTTATTGTCCGCGGTGTTGCCTTTGAATATCGCAGCAAGTACGGCAAAGCTCAATGGCGTCAACGTTGGGATGTGGCAATCTTTATCAGCAGCCTGATTCCAGCGCTGCTATGGGGAGTCGCATTTGCAAACATCGTGCGCGGTGTTCCGCTTGAAAAAGCAGCCAGCGGCTCGATTGAGTACACCGGTGGCTTCTTCAATCTGTTAAATCCATATGCGCTATTAGGTGGGGTAGTAACTCTTACCGTATTCATTACCCATGGCGCTGTATTCCTATCGCTTAAGACTGCGGGCAGCATTCGAGATCGTGCGCAAGTTATAGCTAAGTTATCCGGCTTAGTAGCAGCTGTTGCCGCAGTCTCATTCCTACTCTGGACCAATCTTTCCTTGCCAGAGATCAAACCTGTTGTCTTGTCGCTTTCAGTTGCAGTCGCCCTCTTCTGGGTTGCTGGAATGGCGATGAACTTCATTCGTCGCGAGGGCTGGGCATTTATCTTCTCAGCGCTAACGATTCTGACTTTTGTTACCACTCTGTTTACTGCGTTGTATCCAAGAGTCATGCCAAGTTCACTTGGTGCGCAATTTGATTTAACCATCACAAATGCATCAAGTACTGAATACACCCTAAAAGTGATGACTTTCGTTGCTGTGATCATGACCCCAATCGTGCTGGTCTATCAAGGCTGGACTTATTGGGTCTTTCGCAAACGCGTTAGCGCATCGCAAATTTCGCATCCAGAACGTGGTGTTCTAGATCAAGTAAGCCACTCTCTGCATCAATGAAATCAGCTGATCTGCGGCTGTTGCTTCAGTGGAGCAGCAGTCGCAGACTTATTCTCGTCGCAATTAGCGCCGCCATAACCTGGTCGGCGCTAATTGTTGTGAGCGCGCTCGTATTGGCCAAAGTAATAGTTAGCGCGATCGAGTTGGATTCGAATACGCCAAAACTGATAAGTGAACTAGCGATCATTTGGTTTCTGCGCATTTCTTTTAATCCAATTTATGAATATTGGTGCAGCAAGACCGCTTCGCAGATTAAGAGCGAAGTTCGCAAATCTGTGACTATGCAACTGCCTAACTACCAGAGCACTTCACCTGCTTACTTGAGCGCGCTATTAGTTAAAGGCCTAAATCATCTAGACGTTTATCTAGGTCGTTTCTTGCCGCAATTATTTGTCTCAGTCGCTACGCCCTTGATCATAATTACCACCATCTTTTTCCTTGATCCGCTCTCAGCTCTAATTTGCATTCTTACCTTGCCGCTAATTCCGTTCTTTGGCGCCCTAATCGGCCGATATGCCGCCGATTCAGTGCAGAAAAAGTGGCAATCTCTCGGAACTCTTTCAAAGTATTTTGAGGACTCGCTTCGTGGGTTTATTACCTTAAAGATATTTGGTCGCACCAAGAGTCAAAGCGAACGTATCGGTGCAATGGGAGATAAATACACCGCTGAGACTATGAAAGTGCTTAAGATTTCCTTCTTGTCGGCATTGGCACTTGAACTAGCAGCGACCATTTCAGTTGCAGTGATTGCAGTATCAGTTGGTTTGCGACTAGTAGATGATCGAATTTCATTTATTTCAGCCTTGGGAATTTTGATTCTGGCGCCGGAAGTTTATTTCCCTATGCGCAACGCGGCATCGCTGTTTCACGCTTCGGCCGACGGATCGCAAACGTTGGCCGAGATTCGCCAATTACAAAGTTCTGCCGCAGGCGATATTGAGCAACGTCCAGAAGATTTCCGAGCAATCTCGAAAATCTCATGGTCGGATTGGTTAATTGAGATACCTGGCCGGGCTAAAAGTTATCTTCCGAGCAATACGATTAATTGCGGTGAAGTATTTTTCATTGTCGGTGATTCTGGAATAGGAAAGAGTACTTTCGCCCTCAATTTGATAGGGGCAAGTTTCTCAGCTGATTTGCGCGTAGGTTCAGAACAAACACTGATTACTTCTGAGTTACGTTCTGCTTGGCAGTCCGTAATCGGATGGGTGCCACAGAACCCACAACTGGCACCTGGCTCAATACGGCGCCAATTTCAATTAGTGGATTCGAGTATTTCAGATCTAAAAATAATTGAATATTTAGATTCCGTAAGCCTAAAGATTGCGGATCTGCCCAATGGCTTGGATTCGATTATTGGTGGCCTGGCTGAGGGAAGTAACGCGGTCTCAGGGGGACAAGTACGCAAAGTGGCACTGGCCCGTGCCCTTGCAAGTAGCCCGCGAGTTTTAGTTTGCGATGAACCGACTGCAGATCTCGATGGAGATAGTGCTGATCAAGTTATGTCGGCGTTACGAACCTGTGCTCAAGCTGGCTCAATCGTTATTTGCATTACCCATGATCTTTCGGCAATTGGCGCAACAGATCGCACAGCTTCATTTAGCGCGGTGATCTCCAAATGATATTTGTGTCATACCTATTAGGTGCATTCGCATTTATTGGCGGTATCGGATTAACCGTTTCTAGCGGTTGGTTAATCACTATGGCAGCGCAGCATCCACCGATCCTTACTCTCTCGGTGGCAATTGTCGGGGTACGGTTCTTTGGAATTTCACGCTCTGCTTCGCGCTATGCCGAACGGGTTGTAAGCCATAAGGTGGTTTTTGATCGCCTTACTTCATTAAGGGTTTCGCTCTATAAAAAGATCACGACAGCTTCGATCAAATTTGTACAGGATTTTTCTTCATCAGCTGCAGTTAAAACATTGGTAGATGATGTGGAGAGAGCCCAGGAGTATCAGCTCCGGGTAGTTTTACCAAGAGTTTCAGCATCTATTGCATTAGCTGCCGGAGCTTTAATTGGCCTTTGGGTCAACTTCTCTTCAATTGTAATTATCGGTCCAGCACTTGTGCTGACCTTGTTCATTTATCCGCAGCTAATCATGCGAAATTGCGAAAAGTCTGCAGGTCAAATTGAGATTTTGGAGAATACCTACACAAACGCGGTTGAGACAGGCACTTATGGAGTAACAGAGGCTCAGATTTATGGCTACCTAGATGAGGTGCAATCTGAATCAACGGAATTGGCCGATTCAATTTCAAAATCGGAAAATTTGGTCATAAAGAAGAGTCTTTACTTGAGTTACCTAACAGCTATAACAATTGGTTCAACATTGATTGCTCTAGTTTATCTCGCTTATCGATTGCGATTGAGTCAAGATATTCCGGAAGTACAAGTAGCGATGTTGATCTTCCTGCCACTAGTACTTTTCGAAGCGATCACCACTTGGTATCCAAATCTATTTACCGCCGGAAAGTTGACCGCTTCTGCGGCATCGGTAAAGAAATTAGCTGAGAGCGCTTCGTCAATTGAAATGCCGGAGAGCAAATTGGGTGAAATATCGAATTTAGAAGCAACTAATCTGCAAGTGGCCTGGTCGCACGAGTTCATGCAACCAGTCTCGTTCAAAATCAAGCGCGGTGAGTTACTAGTAATCCGCGGACGAAGCGGAAGTGGCAAATCAACTCTGGCTATGGGATTGCTCGGGTTGCTGACATACCGGGGTTCCTTAACCGCTGATGGAAATGAAGTTTCAAGCTCTGCAGACTTATCAGATCGAATTGTTGGCACTGTTCAACGTACGCATATTTTCAACACAACTGTGCGCGAGAATCTCAAGATTGCCAACCCAGAAGCATCTGATGATCAAATCATGATGGTGCTCGAAATATTGGAACTGACTGCTTTGATTAATGAATTGCCTAATGGACTAGACACTCAGATTGGCGAGTTCGGCAGAACACTTTCTGGCGGTGAGGCAAAGCGTCTCTCAGTTGCCCGCGCACTACTAAGTCCCGCAGATGTGATTGTGCTTGATGAACCAACCGAACACTTAGATACTGGTTTAGGTCTACGGATTGAAAAATCAATCCGGGCTTTCTTAAATAATCGAATCTTGATCGTGATAACTCATAGCGGATGGCTAAGTAGTGACGCCACAATAGAGATGAAGGCCCTTAGCCAAGCGATTTCGTAATTTTCACGAGAGAATGTCGCCATGGCCGGACTGGAGAATAAAGCGCGAGATGTGATCGGAGATCGCACCGCAAAAGTCCTGACCGATAATTTTGGAATTGTCAGCATTGATGATCTGTTGCGCCATTACCCACGTCGCTATGTAGTTCGCGGCGAACTGACCGATATCGCGCTGTTAAATGCGGGCGATGAAGTAACTATTTTGGCTGAGGTGCTTTCTGCGAGCAATCGGCCAATGCGCGGTCGTAAAGGCGGAATTCTTGAAGTAATAGTTACCGATGGCAGCGCCAAACTTTCGTTGACCTTCTTTAATCAAGCTTGGCGCGAGAAAGAGTTAAAGCCAGGCAGACAAGGTTTATTTGCGGGCAAGATCGGTGTTTTTAATGGCAAGCGACAGCTAACGCATCCGGATTACGAGATGGTGCCCGATGGCAGCGATGTTGATGATGCAGTTGCTCAATTTGCCGGCAAGTTTCTGCCGATTTATTCGGCTACCGCGAAATTACCTTCCTGGAAAATTGCTAAGTGCATTGAGCTAGCCATTGATTCACTTGATGAAGTACCAGATCCGTTACCGAACTATTTGCGTGAACGCATGGGTTACCCAACGCTGCGCGAAGCGCTAATTAACCTGCACAAGCCGACCGATTTGGATTTAGCAGATCTCGCCCGTGAGCGATTAACTTTCGATGAAGCTTTCTTATTGCAGTTATTACTCGTCAAGCGACGTGCTGCAGCTCGAGCGCTAACTGCAACTGCGCGACCAATTCGAACTGGCGGGCTACTTGAGTCATTCGATAAGTCGTTGCCCTTTAAATTAACTGGTGGTCAAATGGCCGTTGCCAAAGAGATTGAAACAGATTTAGCTGCCGGTCACCCGATGCATCGATTGCTGCAAGGTGAAGTTGGTTCGGGTAAAACAATTGTTGCGCTTCGAGCGATGCTCGCAGTAGTAGATAGCGGGGGACAAGCAGCACTACTTGCGCCTACTGAAGTATTAGCTGCCCAGCATTTACGTACTATTGAAAAGTTGTTAGGACCGTTAGCACTCGGCGGCCAACTAGGAAGCGCCGAAAATGCAACGCAAATAACTTTACTTACTGGCTCGCAAAGTGCTGCGGCTCGTAAGGAAGCGCTTGCGCTAGCAGCGTCAGGGGATGCTGGAATTGTGATTGGAACGCACGCTTTACTGAGCCAAGCGGTGCAGTTCAATGACCTTGGCTTAATTGTGGTTGACGAGCAACATCGATTTGGTGTTGAACAACGCGATGCGCTGAAAACGAAAGCCAAATTACCGCCACATCTATTAGTAATGACTGCTACACCAATTCCGCGAACCGTAGCGATGACTGTGTTCGGTGACTTAGATGTCTCAACTTTGCGCGAATTGCCTTTGGGCAGATCGCCAATTTCTACTCACGTGATTCCAGTTCTAGAAAAGCCAACCCATCTAGAACGTGCTTGGTCTCGGATCAAAGAAGATGTTGCTAATGGTCATCAGGCTTACATAGTTGCACCACGCATCAGTGCCGGTACGCCGGAAGATGCTGATTTAGATTTCCTTTATGGCGAAGAGAGTAAGAGCATGGCAAGTGTTGAGGAACTCGCACCCGAACTCCATGCTGGCGCTCTCAAAGGCCTCAAGTTAGCTCCGCTGCATGGTCGCCAAACTAGCGAACTCAAAGATGCCACGATGAAAGCTTTTGCTGCAGGCGAGATTGATGTTCTGGTTTCAACAACTGTGATTGAGGTTGGTGTTGACGTGCCAAATGCCACGATCATGGTGATTATGGATGCTGATCGATTTGGCGTTTCTCAGTTACATCAATTACGTGGTCGCATTGGTCGCGGAAGTGCACCAGGTTTATGTCTACTCGTAACTGGCGCTGAACCAGAGACACCGGCGCGAGTGCGCTTAGATGCAGTTGCTGCAACACAAGATGGTTTTGAACTCTCTCGTATCGATCTTGAACAACGACGCGAAGGCGATGTTATGGGCGCTTCGCAATCTGGCGCGAAATCAAAGTTGCGGCTGCTTAGAGTTCTGCGTGATGAAGCCATGATTGAAAGTGCTCGCGATGAAGCTACAGCTTTGATAGAGCAAGACCCAGCTTTGAGTTATGAAAGTGAATTAGCTAAAGCGCTGGCTCAATTAGAATCAGATACCGCTAGTGAATTCATTGATCGGGGATAGTTAGTTATGCGAATTATTGCAGGTGTTGCCAAAGGGCGACCTTTGGCCAGTGTTGCCGATGCAACCA
Organism: uncultured Actinomycetes bacterium; assembly: GCA_903922325.1. Classification (GTDB taxonomy): domain Bacteria; phylum Actinomycetota; class Actinomycetes; order Nanopelagicales; family Nanopelagicaceae; genus Planktophila. The sequence goes on along the minus strand of CAIXTG010000007.1, from coordinate 1,176 downwards.
GACCAACTTCAGATCGAGCTCGCGAAGCAATTTTTTCATCTTTGACTTCTGAGTTTGGCGAATTTGTCGGACTAAATTTCTTAGATCTTTTTGCGGGCAGTGGCGCAATTGGTCTCGAGGCACAATCACGGGGTGCATCAATTGTGCATGCAGTTGAAAAAGACTTTGGGGCACAGCGAACTATTAATGCAAATAGTGAAATTGTTGCAGCCGCAAAACCAGCCGGAAAATTTCAGTTATTTGCCATGAATGCTGAACAGTTTGTGAAATCGCCCGCGAAAATTAAGTATGAGATTGTTTATATCGACCCACCATATGAATATTCAAATAGCGATCTTGAAAAAGTATTAAGCAATTTACATCTGGGAGAATTCTTAAGTGATGATGCACTTATCGCGGTTGAACGAACTAGCCGATCTAAGGAGCCAATCTGGCCGATCGGATATGAACTGGCACGCAGCAAAAATTACGGTCAAGCCACAATTTATTATTTAAACCACGCGTGAAAATGGCTTACTTCGCGATACCTTGCTAGCGTTTACCTCATGAAACGCGCCGTATGCCCAGGATCATTTGATCCCATCACTTATGGACATCTCGACATTATTGAACGTGCCAGCGCACAATTCGATGAGGTCATCGTTGCCGTTGGGAATAATCGCGCTAAAGAGGGCTATTTCACCGTCGAAGAGCGCATGGCCATGATTGCTGAAACTACTGCCAAGTTTGGAAATGTAAAGGTTGATTCTTGGAAAGGCTTATTAGGCGAGTACTGCAAAGCAAATAATATTGATGTAATCATTAAGGGTTTGCGAGCAATGTCAGATTTTGATTACGAATTACAGATGGCTCAAGTAAATCTGCAAGGCTCTGGAGTCGAATCGATGTTTATGGCAACTTCGCCAGCTCATTCATTTTTATCTTCATCGTTGATTAAAGAGTTAGCTCACTACGACGGCGATGTGTCAGACATGGTTCCACCAGTTGTGAATGCGGCCTTAAAAGCCCGGGAAGCAGGTAAGTAACATGGAATCACTAGAGAATTTAAATGCCGCAATCCAGCAAGTTGAAGATGCGCGTGGAGTACCGCTATCAGCTTCTTTCGTACTTCATCGCGGCGAATTCCTTGAGCTACTAGATTCAATTCGCGATGGCTTGCCTAAAGATCTGGAGTAT
>CAIXTG010000006.1 GCA_903922325.1 uncultured Actinomycetes bacterium | reverse complement strand
ATCTTTTCCCTGGTCGGTAGAACCACCAGTCACTACCAAGAGTTAACAAACCACTTTCTAGTAACTACTTTATGCATAACAGTTACGGTTATGTCAAACATAATTTCCATGTAGAACCAGCCAGTTTGTCCCAATGTGATTGCCATTGCGATTACAAATGATGGACCAACTGTTCCGCCCACTCCCCAACTAAGTGAATACACGCCTTGGTACTGCCCTTGATGTTTTTCATCTGCCATGCCGAAACCAATACTCCAAGATCCAGATGAACCAACTAGTTCACCGTAAACGTGAACCATCATTGCCAGAATTAACAACGTGCAAGCTAGCAATGTATTAACACCTGCGGAAAGCGCATAGAGCAAACAAGCTAGTGCCACGGCGAAACCAGCTCGTTGAACCTGTTTAGCACCAACCTTGATATCTCCGGAACCGCGACTAACACGGACTTGAAAAAGAATCACGCCGATTGTGTTAACTAACATGATTACCGAAACCCACCAGCGCGGGGCGCTAGTTTCCTGAACTACCCAAAGCGGAATAGCCACATTTTGCAAAACAAAATGCAGAGACATGATTCCGTTAAGTGCAGTGACGCCTAAAAATCTGAGATCTTTAAGCGCGATAAAAGAGAGTGGCTCGCCTTTCTCTACAGTGGGCTCAACAAAAGGTAATCTGCTAAAGACCAGGGCTGCAACTACGAAGGTGGCAGCATCAAGCAACATCATGGTTTGATATCCGGCTTGAGTATTTATAGCCAGAGCAACTCCCGCAAAAATAGTTCCAATTGCAATACCAAAATTAGTGACTGAGCGCTGATAAGCACGAATTGTTACGCGGGCATCGCCAGTGCCCAACTTTGAAATCATTGCCATTCGCAGCGTTTGTCCAATGGTGCCAACAATTCCTAGAAGAATGGAGAGAAGTAAAAACGGAAGATAGGAATGAACAAAGAAGAATCCGGCCATCACAAAACCTTCAGCTGCGTACGCCATGACTGCGATATTTCTGGGTCCATAGCGATCAGCGATATGACCGGCTGGCACGCTAAATAAAAGTGAGACTCCCCCAGCAATTGAAAGAGCTAAAGCAACTTTGGTAGCAGAAAGACCTACTACGGTTGTGAAATAAATGACCTCAATAGTCATAAAGAGGCCGTTGCCGAATGTATTGATCAGCGTGGCAAGAGCAAATGTGCGAAGAATTGGATCTACCGGGATGAAGCGCCTAATCTCGTTACTTTGGATTCCAATTTCACTAGGCATTGGAATATCTTAACAAATCAATCAATACTCAGGCGCAATCCCAATTTCACAAGTTAGGATTGGCATATGCGCCGCCGAATTTCATCACAACTACGTAAATTCTTTGCGTTAGAGAGTGCTGGTGGAATATTTCTAGTTTTTGCGTCTCTCCTAGCACTAGTTATTGCGAATTCGTCGGCTTCCAATGATTTCAACCAAGCCATAGAACCTTTTCATAGCTTGATAAATGAAGGTCTGATGGCGATCTTCTTCTTTATGGTGGGCTTGGAAATCCGTAATGAGATTCGCCACGGGGAGATGCGTAACCCAAAAAATGCGGCACTTCCGATTTTTGCAGCCATTGGTGGAATGTTGATACCCGCACTTATTTACACCATATTCAATTATGGCGGGCCAGGGCAATCAGGTTGGGCGGTGCCAATGCCGACCGATATCGCACTAGCAATTGGCGCACTCGCTCTGCTCGGTTCACGGATCGATACTTCACTAAAGATATTTTTACTTACCCTGGCTATCGCAGATGACTTATTTTCGATCATAATTTTGGGCGTTTTTTACACATCAGGACTTTCGCCGGTCAAGATTTTCTCAACTATCGGTGTGGTGGCAATTGCGTTACTAATGCCTGAGATCAAACAACTTCCCACTAAACGTTTGATCGAGATTCTGCATCCCTGGACTGCATTTCTCATAATTCCGCTGTTCGCACTTACAAATATCGGTGTCGAGATCAACTGGAGTTCGCTTGCTCAAACTCTAAGCGGGCCAGTCGCAGGTGGAATTATCTTTGGTCGAGTCGTTGGAAAGATAGTCGGCATCACTTTATTCGCTTGGCTCGCAGTCAAGATTGGATTCGCGAGAAAACCTGACTCGGTCTCGTTCTCTGAAATAGCCGGCGCAGGCGCTCTTGCTGGAATGGGTCTAACCGTTTCGCTCTTTCTTGCCGAGCTAGCAATTAACGATGAGGCAGTAATTGCTGAAATCAAACTGGGTTTAGTTATGGCAGCGCTAATTTCTGCAATTCTTGGAATCTTATTACTAAGCCGATTTTCTAAAGCTCAGGATTAATCAGTCTCTTGTAGCTTTATTCGGGCTCTGCCTAGCAATAGATAACCGAAGAAACCAATCAGTAAAGCAAAGATGACGCCAACATTGGCGTATGCCCACTGCCCTTCTTTGCCGCCGATTGCGCCCATGAAGTAGCCCTGCCAACTTAGCCAACTAGCGAAAGTATTTGTAACAAATCCCCATCCGATAATTGAACCAATCGCAACTAGCGCAATAGCGATTGGGTTTACGCGACCATAACGACCGGTTTCAGAAAATAATTCAGCTTCTACATAATCACGTTTACGTAGAACTACATCGGCGACAAATATCGCTGACCAAACAGCCACTGGGACACCCAGTGTGATTAGAAAACCTTGGAATGGCATGAAGAAATCACTCGCGAACCAAACAATATAGGTAGTTCCAATTAACATGATCGTGCCATCGATAGCGGCAGCGAACGGGCGCTTTACCTTTACCCCAATAGAAATAAGAGTTAAGCCGGATGAATACAGATCAAGGATTGCCCCACCAACTAAACCAAGGATTGCAACGAGGGCAAATGGAATTAAGAACCAAGTTGGCAGTAACTGTGTCAGCGCTCCAATTGGATCCATAGCAATGGCATCGCTGAGATCCTTGCTACTGCCAGAAAGCGCACTTCCGTAGATAACCAAAGTAATCGGAACAATAGATGCGCCAAACACAGTCCAGCCAAATACGCCTCGACTGGAAACGTTACGAGGCAGGTACCGCGAATAGTCAGCTGCGCTATTTACCCAGCCCAAGCCGATACCAGTAATTGCAAAGATGATTGCCCCAATGAGTCCGGCGGTGCTACCGGCCTCTATCGCAAATACTGATTGCCAATTAACTTCATCGAGAGTAAGTGCGATGTAAGTAACTGTTGCTAAAACGGTAATTGCAGTGATCCAACGTTGAAGCTTCATGATTACTGAGTGACCCAATACGCCGCCGAAAATCGTTAATGAAGCAGCAATTAGAAATCCCAGTACTAGAGCTAAATTGCGATCTAGTGAAGTCGCGCGTTCTAAAACTGTGCCAGTTGCTAACGTGGCAAGTGAAACCAAGACTGTTTCCCAGCCCACAAAGACTAAATAAGAAAGTAAACCTGGCAATAAGTTGCCCTTAACGCCAAAGGCTGCGCGTGAGAGAGTCATGGTTGGCGCACTAGAACGCTTACCTGCCAGCGAACTAACGCCAACTAACGCGAAGGAACCCACAGTGCCAACTACTGCGGCAATAGTTGCTTGCCAGAAAGAGATTCCGAAACCTAGAAAGAAAGCTCCGTAAGACAGGGCCAGCAACGAAACATTAGCGCCTGCCCAAGGCCAGAAGAGATCACGTGCATTTCCGCGGCGTTCAGATTCGCCGATGAAATTAATATCATTTAACTCAGGTTTCATGCCGGAATTCTAACTTATTGAGAACTTGTACTGCGCACTCAGAATATGACCATCTGCTGATGCGATCCGATATTTAACTAAGTATTTTCCTGGTTTAAGAGTTCCCTTGAATTCAACACGTGCTACAGCTTTTTTGATTACGATTTTAGAGGTCTCAATTATCTTAGCTTTTGAATCTAGGATGACAATTGAGTTAGCGTTCTTACTCTTTAGGGTAATTATCGCTTCGCCAAATTCTAACTGCACGTATTTTGGTGCTTTAGTTAAGGTTGAATTCGCGACTGGAAAACTCTTTATCAATTCAGCATGAGCTGACGCGCCTTGAGTGGTGCTAAACATTAGCCCCACTGCGAGCAGCAGAACTTTAAGTTTGCGCATCAATCTAAGAAGAAATCAAGCAGGAAATCTTTAGTACCCGGAACTACCGAATACTTTTCAAGATCTGTAACTCCTTCAGATGCTAGTAGTTCATCATCTACAAAGAAATTACCTGTGCAACCTTTAGATTCACGATTCAAAATAACGTAAGCCGCATCAGCCAAAATCTCAGGAGTGCGACAAGCTGCGGTATCAACACCAGGAATCATTTGTAGCGCTGCGGTATCAATTGCAGTACGTGGCCAGAGCGCATTTACCGCAATGCCCTCTTTGCGGAATTCTTCAGACATTCCCAGAACGCACATGCTCATGCCGTACTTAGCCATTGTGTAAGCAACATGGTTTTT
>CAIXTG010000005.1 GCA_903922325.1 uncultured Actinomycetes bacterium | reverse complement strand
GATACAAAAGACATAACAACTCTCGGCCGCGGCGGAAGTGACACAACTGCAGTTGCGCTAGCCGCAGCCCTTGAAGCCGATGTCTGTGAAATCTATACCGATGTTGATGGTGTATTTAGTGCCGATCCACGCGTTGTACCGAATGCACGCAAATTGAAATCAGTTACATACGATGAAATGTTAGAGCTAGCGGCAAGCGGTGCAAAGGTTTTACATCTACGTTGTGTTGAATATGCACGCCGCTACGACTTACCTATTCACGTTCGTTCATCTTTTTCTACCAACGAGGGAACTTGGGTGGTTAAGAATCATCCAGAAGGAGCAGAAATGGAACAAGCAATCATCTCAGGCATCGCACACGATAAATCGGAAGCGAAAATTACTATCGTTGGCGTGCCAGACCGCACCGGTGTTGCTGCGCGCATCTTCCAAGCGATTGCCGATAACGACATTAACATCGACATGATTGTGCAGAATGTTTCTGCTGCTGCAACTGGTCTAACCGACATTTCATTTACCTTGCCAAAGTCAGAAGGTGCTAATGCAACTGCAATTCTGCAGAAGCTACAAGGAGAAGTTGGTTTCGCTTCAATTCTCTACGATGATCAAGTTGGCAAGATCTCTTTAGTTGGCGCTGGAATGCGCTCACACCCAGGCGTTACCGCTACTTTCTTTGCGGCCATGGCTGAAGCTGGCATCAATATTGAAATGATTTCAACATCAGAGATCCGAATTTCGATTATTTGCCGCGTAACTGATCTAGAAAAGGGCGTAAGAGCAGCACACACTGCCTTCCAACTAGATGCTGAATCTGGCGAAGCAGTTGTTTACGGAGGTACCGGTCGATGAGTAAGAAACCATCTTTGGCCGTTGTTGGCGCAACTGGCGCAGTCGGCACCGTAATGCTTGGCATCTTGTCAGAGCGCACCGATGTTTGGGGCGAGATTCGATTAATCGCATCTGCTCGAAGCGCAGGCAAAAAATTAATGTGCCGCGGTGAAGAGTTAACTGTTGTTGCACTTTCACCTGAGGCTTTCGATGGCATTGATGTGGCAATGTTCGATGTGCCCGATGAAATTTCTGCTGAGTGGGCACCAATTGCCGCATCTCGTGGGGCAGTAGTAGTTGATAACTCAGGTGCTTTCCGCATGGATGCCGATGTTCCACTTGTTGTGCCTGAAGTTAATCCGCAAGAAGTTAAGAATCGTCCGCGCGGAATTATTTCAAATCCAAATTGCACAACTCTTTCGATGATCGTCGCTCTCGGTGCACTTCATAAGAAGTATGAACTTAAAGAACTCGTGGTTTCTTCTTACCAAGCCGCGTCCGGTGCTGGTCAATCAGGTATTGATACTTTGCGCGCACAGATGAAAGCTGTTGCAAACACCGATGCTGGCGATGTTGCTGGTGATGTTCGCAAACACATAACTGACTTCGGTCCATTCCCAGCGCCTCTTGCCTACAACGTTATTCCTTGGGCTGGTTCGTTAAAGGCCGATGGATATTCATCTGAAGAACTAAAAGTGCGCAATGAATCTCGCAAGATTCTTGGTCTGCCAAATCTAAAAGTTTCCGCAACTTGCGTGCGCGTGCCAGTTATTACAACTCACTCGCTCACAGTTCACGCTACTTTCGCACAAGAACCAGGGCGCAAAGAGGCTCAAGACATCCTTGAAAACGCTGCTGGGGTGAAGTTGGTCGATGATCCAGAAAATCACAAGTTCCCGACTCCGGCAGATGTTGTTGGCACCGACCCAACTTGGGTTGGCCGCGTTCGCAAGAGCATCGATGATCCAATGTCACTTGATATGTTCGTTTGTGGCGACAATCTACGCAAGGGCGCTGCGCTAAATACTGCGCAGATCGCTGAATTACTTGCCGTTGAATTTACTAAGTAGGCTGACCTCATGAGCATTAAAGAGCAATTGAAACTAGACCTTACCGAAGCCATTCGTTCTCGCAACGAGATTGTTTCGGGCACGATTCGCATGGTGCTAACTGCGATTACCAATGAAGAAGTTGCGGGCAAAGAAGCGCGCCAGTTATCTGATGAAGAAGTAATCACAGTTCTTTCACGCGAAGCTAAGAAGCGTCGCGAAGCTGCCGAAGCATTTGCCGATGCTGGTCGCGCCGATAAAGCCACTCTGGAAAAAGCTGAAGGCGAAGTAATTGCTAAATATTTGCCAGCTCAATTAACTGAAGCAGATATCGCAGCCATGATTGCCGAAGCAATTGCGGCTACCGGTGCAGCTGGCCCTGCCGATATGGGCAAAGTAATGGGCGCCATTAAGGCCAAGATTGCCGGCAAAGCCGATGGCAGTGTCGTTTCATCACTAGTGAAAGCAGCATTAAACAAATGAAGTTTGAATATGCAACCGTGCCATTACTTTCACATGCAACTAAGCAGATTCTCGATACCTGGGGTTCTGATGGTTGGGAACTTGTTCAAGTTGTGCCAGCGCCAGGAACCGGCGAACAACTAGTTGCTTACATGAAAAGAGAAATCAAATGAATAAAGTAGATGTTCGCGCAAAGCTGGCTGAACTAGGCCTAGAGCTACCTGTTGCTGCAAAGCCAGTTGCTGCTTACGTTCCAGCGATTCGCACCGGCAATATTGTTTTTACCGCAGGTCAATTACCACTAGTTGATGGCGCCATGGCTGGTACTGGCAAAGTTGATGGCGAAATAACACCAGAGCGCGCGAAAGAACTTGCTCAAATTTGCGCACTGAATTGTTTAGCTGCCGTTGAAACTGTTGCCGATGTAAATAAAATTACCAAGATTGTTCGCGTAGTTGGTTACGTAAACGGAGTTCCTGGCTATATCAATGCACCAGTTGTTGTTAATGGCGCCAGCGAATTGTTCTTAGCAATCTGGGGCGATGGCGCAAAGCACGCACGCAGCGCCGTTGGTATTGCCGAATTGCCTTTGAACTCACCGATCGAAATCGAACTAACCGTCGAAATCACTGACTAATTACTTACCGCGTTTTCCTAAACGTTCAACGTCAGTAATTAAGACAGCGCGACCATCAAGCTTTAACCAGCCGCGACCAGCAAAATCGGCCAGCGCTTTGTTAACAGTTTCGCGTGATGCGCCAACTAATTGAGCTAACTCTTCTTGAGTTAAATCATGGTGCACAAATAATCCTTCGTCAGTAACTTTTCCGAAGCGATCACCAAGATCGATTAAAGCCTTAGCAACACGGCCTGGAACATCTGAGAAAACTAAATCGCCAACTGCTTCGTTGGTACGACGTAAACGCTGTGCTAAACGAGCAAGTAGTTGCAATGAAACTTCTGGGTTTTCCTTTAACCAAGGAATAACTTTGGCATGAGACAAGCTAAGTAGCTTGGCATCGGTAACTGCAGTTGCAGTCGATG
>CAIXTG010000004.1 GCA_903922325.1 uncultured Actinomycetes bacterium | reverse complement strand
CCCAAATTGTTAAAGATGGCGATCACTATGTAATCAATGGAACCAAGTGGTGGACAACTGGTGCCATGGATGAACGCTGTGAGATTTTAATCGTGATGGGTAAGACAAATCCTGAAGCTGATGACCATCACCAACAATCTATGGTTTTAGTTCCAATGAACACACCAGGTGTAAAGGTAGTTAGAAATTTAACCGTCTTTGGATATGTCGATCAACACGGCCATGCTGAGGTTTCATTTACAAATGTACGTGTACCGGTTGCAAATCTTCTAGGTGCTGAAGGCGAAGGGTTTGCGTTAGCACAAGCTCGACTAGGGCCAGGGCGCATTCACCATTGCATGCGTGCGATAGGAATGGCAGAACGAGCGCTTTCACTGATGATCAAACGCACAGTTGCTCGCGAAGCTTTTGGCAAAGAGTTAGTTAAGCAAGGCGTGATTCAGGAATGGATCGCACAAGCGCGCATTGATATTGAACAAGCTCGCCTACTAGTTCTAAAAGCAGCCTGGATGATTGATTCAGTTGGTGCAAAAGGTGCTCGCAAAGAGATTGCTGCAATTAAAGTTGCCGTCCCTCAGATGGCAGAGCGCATTATTGATCATGCCATTCAAAGTTATGGTGGCGCAGGCGTAAGCCAGGATTCACCACTTGCCTCGATGTATGCCGGGGTGCGCACTTTGCGCATTGTTGATGGGCCTGATGAAGTTCACATTAGAGATATCGCACGGTTAGAAATAAAACCTTATTTGTCATGAAAGATTTAACTGCGGTCCGTGAAGAGGATCGCTTCGATATAGCAAAGATGCATGCTTGGTTGCGCCCATTTATCAATGAGGATCAACTTCCTGATGTAGAGCAGTTTCGTAGCGGTGCCTCTAACCTGACTTATTTGCTCCGCTATCCAGGACGCAATTTAGTATTGCGCAAGCCACCAGTTGGAACTAAGGCAGCTTCTGCTCACGACATGAAGCGTGAGTTTTTGATTCAATCACGGTTACAGTCTGTTTATCCCCTGGTGCCAAACATGATCGCCTTATGTGACGATCAATCAATTATGGATTCAGATTTTTATGTCATGGAATTCGTTGCGGGTGAGATTTTTCGCCGCGATGTGCCTGAAGGGATAACCGCTACCGATGTTTCTGTGATGGCTGATTCTTTGATTAATGGTTTAGTGCAACTCCACGCTGTTGATTCTTCGATTTTGCAAGAGCTTAATAAAGGTGCCGGCTATGTGCAGCGCCAAGTTGAAGGCTGGTCAAAGCGTTATCGCAATGCACTGACCGATGATGTTCCTAGTTCTGAAAAGTTAATGGCCTGGCTATCTGCGAATCAACCAGCTGATGTTGATTCCTGCATTATTCATGGCGATTGGCGAATTGATAATGTTGTATTTGATTTAGCAAATGCACGTATAACTGGGGTTTTAGATTGGGAACTCGCGACTGTCGGCGATCCTTTAATGGATCTAGGTTCAGCCCTTGCCTATTGGGTCGATCGTGACGATGAGCCAGCATTTGCCTCTCTTCGTAGACAACCAAGTCATCTAACTGGAATGCCAACGCGCGATGAGTTTGTAAAGCGATATCTCGAGTTAAGTGGCCGCGAATGTGAAGACTTTACTTTTTACGAAGTCTTCGGATTATTTAGATTAGCTGTCATTATTCAACAAATTTGGGCTCGCTTTCGAGCGGGTCAAACTACCAATCCAGCCTTTGCCGGATTTGGCGATGCGGTAAATACCTTGATCAACCGAGCAGAAGGAAAAATTTCATGAAGGCAGGACGCATCACTGTTTCAACACGTAAATTTGAAGTCCTCGAAGTTCCCACCCCAAATGCTGGAACTGGTCAGGTTCGCATAAAGGTCGGTGCTGCAGGAGTTTGTTTATCTGATGTGCATTTCCTAGAAGGAATTTTGTCGCCCGGGTATTTAACTGGTGATGTCGTAACACTTGGCCATGAAGTTGCGGGAACCATTGATCAAATTGGCGAAGGCGTTGATTCGTTATCAATTGGTGAGCGAGTCGTTGTAATTGCTGGTGAACGAAATGAATCTAATCAAATTACGACGCTAGGTTTTGATTACGATGGCGGTTGGGCTGAATTCGTTGTGATGGATTCTGAACTTGTTATGACAATTCCCGACTCTTTACCTTTTGAACAAGCAGCCATTATTCCTGACGCAGTCTCTACTCCTTGGGCAGCAATTTCCTCAACCGGGAAAATACAGGCAGGTGAATCAGTCGCCGTTTTTGGAGTCGGCGGATTAGGAATCCACGCCGTACAGTTATTAAGAATTATCGGCTGCGGCAAGATAATCGCTATCGACCCCCGTGAAGATGCCCGAGCCAATGCTTTAGCTCTCGGCGCAGATTTTGCTTTCGCGCCAGATGATCCTCAGCTAAAAAATCATCGTGGATTACACGCCGCTTTTGATTTTGCCGGCGTGACTCCGGTTCGTAAGCAAGCTCTTTCACTTTTGGGAGAACAAGGACGTTTAATTATTGTTGGCATTGCTAACGAACCAATCGTTATTCCAAGTGATATGGCATTTACCTATATGCGCACGCAGATTATGGGGCATTACGGTTCAGAGGCACATCACGTCCGTGAGTTAATCGATTTTGCTCGCCAGGGTAAGTTAGATCTCTCGCATTCAATCTCTGAAATTCTTCCTCTGGCAAAAGCTACTGAGGCGATAGAAAAGTTAGCCAATAAAATCGGTAATCCAATTCGAATTGTATTAAAGCCTTAACTTATCAAGATTATAACTTCATCTTTTGCTCTAAAAATAGCTAAAGGGGCCGAAGCACTTGGCTCCAGCCCCTTCGTCTAGCTCTTTAATATTTAGCTCTCTTCGATGTACAGATCATGAGAGACCAATGCAGCAGTGTCATTATTCTTATTCTGCTCCATCCATGATGCCATGGTTGGGCTTTCGTTAATTGCTTCATTAACGATGCCATTATCTGCCAGACCTTTATAGGTTTGGATCATCACAATATTGCCGACATCTTTTCCGGCATGACCGCTCATCATTATAATTTCGGAAACACCAGAGTCTTTAAAGATCGCGATGACTTCCTTCATTGACTTAATAAACTCAGCACGCTTTCCTGTGTGAGGCTTCCATACTGAAATTTCATATGCTTTTGCCATTATGCTCTCCTTGTTATTTAGTTGATTGATGTGGAATCAGTTGTGCGATTTAAGCGTGCTCTCCGCCAGTGTGAGCGAATGTCTTATTTGTGATCTGCCAACGTCCCAATTGATCTGGAGAGATGAAAGT
>CAIXTG010000003.1 GCA_903922325.1 uncultured Actinomycetes bacterium | reverse complement strand
GATGAAACAACTGTCGCAAGTGCTAAAGCACAGTAAATTCCATCTTCGCTATGCGTAACTTCGGCATCTTTTTTGGCTTTCTCCAAAACGAGATCATCTTTACCTCTGAAAATTAGAGCTGCTGCTATTGATCTAATCATTGCCATATCATCGAAATAATGCGGATTGTCATGGCCGCTCTCAGGTGGCATTTTGCCTGCTATCAAGTTATCAAGAGCCATCAAAGTTCCGGTTCTGCCTCTTAAATCTTCGCCAGCATTAGCAAGCTTCGTCCAACCATTTTTTGGCTCGACCCCAGATAAGTGGATATCTGCAGAAAAGTAAAGCCATTCTGAATCATCAGTCGGTCTAGGCGCTAAAAATTCAATCGATTGAGCATGAGTATATACTGTTGGTTAAGTATTTTGTTTCTGGTCATAAGCAAACTGAGTCAAGCTAATCATTCGGTTCGAACGCTTAATGTTTAGGAGTCTTAAGCGATGCGATGATGAAGGAAATGACATTGCATCTCCAAAGGCTAGGCCGAGTACTGCTCCGCGAATTTTGCTTTCTTGGGAATGGCTCACTTGCTGCCCATCTCTACTAGTGAATCTGCGACGCTCAATGGCTCCATGCCTTTAGTGAAGGCAAGACATGATCCGCCCACACTAGTTACAGCCACTTTCCACTTATCTGGGATGTTTTTATATCCGGAGATTGAACCAGCAACAGCACCTGCCATTGCCGCAATCGTGTCGGCATCTCGTCCTAGATTAACTGCGAAAAGTAATGACTTTGCGAAATCACCTTTGCCATAAAGAACTGATGCCAGTGCCAGAGACACTGCTTCAGGCGCTAAGTCGGCAAAGAAATACTTAGTTTGCGCCACTTTTTCCAATAAGCGCTCAGCATTTTCAAACAAGGTAGCACTGGCATATTCATTTAGAATATTTTGCGCATCAACCAAAGTTCTATATGTCCAAGAGTCTTTAGGTACTGAATTAAGAGCATCAGAATAAACCTCTAAATAGCTCTTTCCAGCCATTCCGCTTGTAACGGCAACGGCAATTGCGATACCTGAGTAGATGCCTTCACCGGAATGGCTTACCTCGCCATCGGCAATTGCTATTCGTTTTGCCATTTCAATGTCACCATTTGCGATAACCCCAATAGGTGCAACTCGCATTGCTAAACCGTCGCTCCAGGCGTGGTTATGTTGGCCAGAGAAAGGTGGCATCAAGCCAACTTTCAAGTTTTGGATGGCATTCATTTCGCTGAATCCGGCACCTAGGAAAGCAGCTGTTTGAGTACAGACTTTAGATTTCCAAACGCTTGCGAAGTCTTCTGCCGTAATATTCTTGCCATACTGCAGTAATGCTGCAGCGGTTAAAAGTGCATACTCAGTGTCGTCGCTGCCAGCAGGTTCTAGATTAACAAAATCATCAATTGCCCCATATTTGGCTCGAATATCTTGGTATGACATTCCTTCAACTGGTCGACCTAAGGCATCGCCAATTGCTAGGCCTGCTAATGAACCACGTGCTTTATCAAGTTGTTGACTCAATTAATTCCCTTTGTTTGAAAATAGAACTTCGCGTGCATTTGCAGTGGCTTTAATCTTTGCGGCATCTTTTGCGCCGATCTCTCTAGCAACTGCAGCAATTTTGTCTGCGGACTCAGAAAAGTTTCTACGGCTTGCTTTTTCAATTTCCGATAGCCAATCACTTGGAATATTCTCTATTCCATTTAGCCCACCTGCAATTGAACCTGACATGGTGGCAATCGAATCAGAGTCGCGACCATAATTAACGCCACCAAGTACGCTTTTGCGGAAATCGCCTTTGCCAACAACTAACATTCCAATTGCAATTGGTAGTTCTTCGATAGCAAGTAATCGGCTAGGTTTTCTAGCGTCATCTCCATGAACACGGTATTCATCCTCTAAAGTGTCAAAGGGTCTAAAACTATTACGCAATACTGGTATCGCACTCTTCCAGTCATCTTGACCTTGCGCAGCCTTCACAACTGCTTCGATCGCTTTCTTGGTTCCATCATGTGCAAGATCTATTGCGCACTCAACAATCTCTTTAACGTTAGTGCCACTAACGAAGGACTGTGCAACGCAAGCTGCAAAAACTCCTGCTGCCTCACGACCAAAACTAGATTGATGTGCTCCGGCAATTTCAATTGCCTCTTTATAAGCACCAACTGGGTCGGCAGCATTTACTATGCCTACCGGGCTCATGTACATAGCGGCACCACAATTAACCATGTTGCCAACGCCTGCTTCGCGGGGATCAACGTGGCCGAAGTGAAGTCTTTGTACTAACCATTTCTCGGCGTAAAAAACTCGATGTACTAAAAGTGTTTCTTTTCCAAGTTCAGGTATATATCTGAACTTCTCAATCATCTCAGGAATAATGTGCTTTGCGAATGTAAACGCATCGAGGTGATCAGCTACTTGCTCATAGACCGAAATTAAAGATTCGGTCATCAAAGTATCGTCAGTTATGTGACCGTCACCTTTATGGTAAGGCGAGAGTGGTCGAAACGTCTCAAAATCAGGATGAAAAGGTCCCTCTATGCCTTCTACGAATCCGCCATAACGTTTCTGAATTTGCTCAGGGCTAAATCCTTCTGTGGTCCCACCAAGCGCATCTCCAACGGCAGCTCCTGCTATTACGCCTCTAGCCTTGCTTTCAAACATTTAGTCTCCCAGTTATTTAGTGTCCCCAAGGTCAGGCTTTAGTCTGACCTTGGGGACGTTCTAGATATTTATTAGTCTTTAACGGAGACCATTCCAGCCATTTGTTATTGCTTTCTTATACTCATCAAGAGTTATCTTGCCGGTATATAGCAATTTAGCTTGTGGGTTTTGGAAGGAGCCCTTCCAAGCTTCCCACTGTGGCACGAACAAGAATGGCGCAGTAGTTAGGTTTACTCCCTGGCTCATGATGAACTGCCAGTTTGCATCCTTCTTGATCGCCTTAACAGCTGCTTGTCCACTGGTTGTACCTGGAATAGAACCGCCAACTGCGATATTTGTTTGAGCTAGGTTCTGAGCTTCCATCAAGAACTTCACAAACTTAACTGAGTTCTTGGTTTGCTTGCTCTGAGCGCTAACTGCATAGATTCCAGCTGTAGGTGCCTGCTTAGCGCCACCGCTGCCTGAAATCATTGGCAGATACTGGTACTTAATATCTGACTGTAAGTCGATGGTGTTTGCCAATGAGTTCTTTGTGAACCAAAGTGGCAACTTGCCAGCTAAGAAGTCGGTCTGAGGATTTGAGCTCACATAACGGCTGCTCAAGCTCTTATCAACTTGAATCATGTCGTTGATCTGCTTAACAACTTCTAGTTCTGGAGCACCCTGAATTAGGCGAGCCTTTGCACCAGTTGTAATACCAGTGAAGTACTTAGCGCCAACTGTTGGACCCATAACCATTGTTAGTTTCGCAGCGGAACCAAGTCCGATACCGATACCAGGCATATCAGCAGTTGTTACCTTCTTAGCCAAGGCACGAAGTTCATCCCAAGTCAAAGTATCTGTTTGCTTAGGAACTGCTACGCCCATTTTCTTGAACAAATCAACGTTAGCCACGACCATGTATTGCTCAACCATCCATGGCGCACCAAACATCTTGGCCTTGTAATTAACTGTTGACCAGATTCCTGGGTTGATTTCCTTCTGGATGTAACGCATATCTGAAGTTAGGTTGTACAAATAACCGCTCTTTGCATACTGCAGTGCAGCAGCTGCTTCAGTATCAATTACATCTGGGGCAGTTCCTGCCAGGAAGCCTGTTGAAAGTTGAGTATAAAGACCATCTTCATCAACTAACTCAAGCTTTACTGGAATGGATGGATTTGCCTTATTCCATTGCGCTACTAAATTCTTTAGCACAGCAATGTGTGTGTCTTGCCATGCCCATGACATGAACCGAAGTTCATTGGCTGCTGAGGCTGATTGAATTGGAACTAGTGTTGCAATTGAAATTGCACCAATAGCTGCCAAAGACAAAAGCTTAGCTTTTGCATTAAAGCGACTTTGCTTCATTTCTCCCCCTACATTGGTTGGTTTTTAAAACATCACGACTAACTCTTGACTGCACCTGCGACCAAGTTAGCTGTGAATTTTCGTTGTAGAACGATGAACAAGAGAAGCGTTGGGATTACCGAAAGCACAGTCGCTGCTGCGAATGGACCGAATAAACCTAACCCTTCTGTTCCGATAAATCTTGCAAGTTGAGTCGTAAGCGTTTGCTTTTCATTACCTTGCAAGAATACTGTTGCCACTAGGAAGTTATTCCAAGTGTTAATGAATGCATAAATAAAGACCACG
>CAIXTG010000002.1 GCA_903922325.1 uncultured Actinomycetes bacterium | reverse complement strand
GTACACCGAATTGGCGATGCGATCTCTGGCGCTGCGCCTGCATATCGCTAACGGCTTGCGTTTCGTAGCTAATTTTCTTACCGCTACAATTGCCGTTCTAGCCTCGGTACTCCAACGGTAGAGAGGGCAGTCTCAAACACTGCATAGTGTCGGTTCGAATCCGACTCGAGGCACATGAGTTCACAGAGCAGTAGTAAGAGCTCTACTTCACCTGCCACTCGCATTTTGGTTGCCGAGGACGAAACATTAATTCGCATGGATTTAGTTGAGATGCTTACCGAAGCCGGCTATGAAGTTATTGCGCAGGCGACTAATGGCGAAGAAGCAATCGCACTTGCAAATGAGCATAAACCTGATCTCGCAATTCTTGATGTGCAGATGCCAGTTCTCGATGGAATTTCTGCGGCCGAAAAAATTATCGCGATCGCACCAGTTCTAATGTTGACTGCATTTAGTCAGCGAGAATTAGTTGATCGCGCCCGCGATGCTGGCGTAATGGCCTATGTAGTTAAACCATTTACGATCTCTGATTTAGTTCCAGCGATTGAAATTGCGATTAGCCGTCATACCCAAATGCGATCACTGGCAGATGAAGTAGCAGATCTTCATGATCGACTCGAAACTCGCAAAGTAATTGATCGCGCTAAAGGTATTTTGATGAAGGCTCTGAACCTGACTGAACCTGAAGCATTTTCTTGGATTCAACGTGCTGCCATGGATCGCCGGATTACTATGAAAGAGGTTGCCGAAGCGGTTATTTCGCCATCGGCCGTTCCGGATAAGTAAGGTGCAAGGCCTTCGCAAATAGATGCGATGCTAGGCGTGAAATTTGCCAAGATGTTACAAAGATGTAATTTATCAAGCGTGGAATAAACGAGATTTTTGCGCTTTGGGCTTGTCCTATCCTCACCCCTGCCGTTACCCTCATCTCCTCCCTGTCCCGGGACACAAGAACAGGAAAGGCAATAAATGAACAAGAAGATCCAGCGTTCACTTGCCGTTGTTTCAGCAGCAGCACTCGTATTCGGAGTTGCAGCAGCACAGACTTCAGCAAACGCAGCACCAAAGACTGTTTACATTGCATACCAGGGTCCACTATCTGGTGGCGAAGCATCAACTGGTACTGATGAGCAGAATGCAGTTAAGTATGCAATCAAGCTTTTCAATGCAAAGAACAAAGCTAAGTACAACGTAAAGCTAGTTTCAGTTGACGATCAAGGCGACCCAGCAGTAGCTGGAACAGTTGCTCCAGGAATTGGCAAGAACAAGGCAATCCTTGGCGTAGTTGGACCTGCATACTCAGGCGCAACAATCGCATCACTACCTTTCTACAAGGCTGGCGGATTAGTAATGATCTCTCCATCAGCAACTCGCGTATCTCTAACAGATTCAGGTTCACCTGACTTCGGTGGTCCAGTATTCCACCGCGTAGTTGGTAAAGACGATCTACAGGGTCCAGCACTTGCTAAGTACGCAACACAAGGCGTATCAAATGCAAAGGTTTTCATCTTTGATGACCAATCTTCATATGCTGTACCACTAGCTGGTTACGTAACTTCAGGTCTTAAGAAGGTTGCGGGAGCAACTGTTGTTGGAACTGACTCAGTTCCAAATACAACAACTGACTTCTCTCCAACAATTGCAAAGATTGCAACTTCAAAGGCTGATGTAGTTATCTACACCGGTTACTACAGCCAAGCAGCTGTATTCATCAAGCAACTACGTGACTCAGGTTCAAAGGCGATCTTCGCTGGCGGCGACGGAGTCTTCAACCAGGAGTTCCCAAAGCTTGCGGGCGCTTCAGCTGAAGGTTCACGTGTTACTGGTGTGGGCGGCCTTGCTGGCGTAAGCACAAAGCTTGAAGCAGATTACAAGAAGTCAATGGGCGTTTCATCAGGTGTGTATTCAGTTGAATCACTTGATGCAGCAAACATCCTTCTTCAGGGAATCTTGAAGGGCAACACAACACGCGCAAAGATGCTTGCTTGGGTTAAGGCCTATAACGGCAAGAGCATCACTGGTAACACCATCAAGTTCTCTGCAAATGGCGACATTTCATACGGACTATTTGCTGGTTTCACTACCAAGAATGGCGTACTAGTTAACACAGGTATTGTTAAGTAATTAACAAAGCCTAAGTAGTAAATGGGTGCTCTGACTCTCGAATAGAGGGCCAGAGCACCCATTTCTATGATTTTTCGACTATCTTTGCCCAACGCAGTTAAGCGGGTAAGAGGAGACACATGTTTGCTGTTCTGATCGACCAGTTCTGGTCTTTGACCATTGCCGGAATTGCCTTGGGCTTCATCTACGTTTTGGTTTCCCTTGGTTACACCATGGTTTACGGCGTGCTTCGCATGATTAACTTTGCGAACTCCGAAATCTTTATGTGGGGAACTTTTGGAACCATCGTTACATCACGTGACATCTTTGGTTACACCCAAACTTCTGCCCCTGCGACTGGCCCCAAATTAGCACTGGTACTTCTCAGCCAACTTTTGATTTCGATGGCAGTTGCTGGCGTTACTGCAATTTTTGTTGAATACGTTGCCTACCGCCGCTTACGCGCGAAAGGCACAAACCGTTTAGCTACCCTGATTTCAGCAATCGGAATTTCAATCGTGCTTTCAGAGCTAATGCGCTTGCTTACAGATTCTCGCCCAGTGGGTTCACCGCGTGTGCTTGAGAAGATTATTTTAGGTGAAGTTTGGGGCGCAAATCTTCGCCTCGATACCATCATTACAATTTTCGCCGCAGCTCTCATTTATTTCTTGCTAGAGCGCTTCGTAAAACTTTCTCGTATGGGTAAAGCTATCCGCGCAGTTTCGATGAATGAAGATGCTGCGAAGTTGATGGGCGTTAACTTAAACCGAGTTATCACAACCACCTTCTTAGTTGGTGGCTTAGCAACTGGCGCGGCCGGCTTCTTCTACATCACGGTTTTTGAGTACACGAAATTTAATATTGGTTTCACTATGGGTATGGCAGCATTTACTGCAGCGGTACTTGGTGGAATCGGAAACATTCGCGGCGCCTTCTATGGTGGGCTTTTCCTTGGACTTCTCGAGGTTTACGCATCTGCCGTCCTTGGCACCCAGTGGAAAGCAGTTACCGTCTTTATTGTGTTGGTATTAGTACTCCTCTTTAAGCCAAATGGTTTGTTTGGCGAAGCCGTTCAGACTACGAGGGCATAATTATGAAAATACGTAATTACTGGAATCTGCGCGACTACGGCGCCAATATTTGGGAGAACGCTGGCCGTCCAGTACGGGTAGCAATTGTTCTCGTTTCGATTGTGTTGGTGGGACTTCTGCCGTTTACAGGTGGCAGCTTCCTAGCTACGCCAATTGCCTCTTTTGATGCCGTACTGGTTTACCCAGTGGGCATGTTCGTGCTTATGTCACTTGGTTTAAACATTGTGGTCGGTAAATCAGGCATGCTCGATCTAGGTTATGTAGCTTTCTTTGCAATCGGTGCTTACACCATGGCAATTCTAGGAACAACTACAAAGCTAAACACTTGGGAAATCATGCCGATCGGTATTGCATTTGCGATGATCGCAGGAGTTTTACTCGGCATTCCAACTCTTCGCCTGCGCGGAGATTACTTAGCGATTGTTACTTTAGGTTTCGGTGAAATTGTTCGACTAGTTGTATTGAACTCAACTTGGTCAAAGGGTCCTAACGGAATTGCAAATATTCCGATGCCACCGCATATTGGCCCATTAAAGTTCGAACTAGAAAACCAAAGAGTTTTCTTCTGGGTTGTTATGGCAATGATCTTGCTAACGATCTGGATGATTCGTCGCCTAAGTGTTCGTCGCCCAGGACGTGCTTGGGAAGCTATTCGCCAAGATGAAGATGCAGCAGAACTTATGGGTGTGCCAACGCTTAAGTACAAGATTTGGTCATTTACTTTAGGCGCAGCCGTTGGTGGTGCAGCAGGTGTTCTTTATGCATCGAAGAATCTTTATATCGCGCCAGAAATGTTCACGCTAAACGTTTCAATTTTGATTCTGGCTTGCGTGGTATTCGGTGGAATCGGAAACATTTGGGGTGTAGTAATTGGCGCCACAGTTTTGGGTTATTTGCCAGATCGAATCCGATTCATCTCTGATGCTCGTCTTTTAGTATTCGGCTTAGTTCTAGTTATCGTGATGAACTTCCGCCCAGATGGCTTGCTGCCTCGCAAGAAGCGCGAGAAAGCTATCGTTAAAAGAGAGGCGAACGCATAATGGCTAAAATCGGAAAGACTTTATTAAAGCTCGATAACGTCACCATGAAGTTCGGCGGCGTTACAGCGCTAAATGGCGTTAACCTCGAAGTTAAAGAGGGCGAAATTTTGGCACTTATCGGTCCTAACGGCGCCGGCAAGACCACAGTCTTTAACGTAATCACTGGTGTTTATAAGCAGACCAGTGGAATCGTTGATTTCGACGGCACTTCACTTGGAAATCAAAAGCGCTTTCAAGTAACTGCTCTCGGTGTTGCTCGTACCTTCCAGAACATTCGCCTCTGGGGCGATATGACCGCACTTGAAAATGTCATCACCGCAACTGATGTTCATAAGAAGAGCGGGGTAGTCGGAGCGCTATTTGGTTTGCCTCGCGCTCGTCGCGAAGAAAGCGAAAACCGTGAACGTGCAATGGAAATTTTGCGCTTCATCGGTATCGATGAGTATTCCGATCGTCTAGCTAAGAACTTGCCTTATGGTGTTCAGCGTCGTCTCGAGATTGCTCGCGCACTAGGCACTTCACCTAAGTTACTTCTTCTTGATGAGCCTGCTGCTGGTTTCAACCCAGCTGAGAAAGTTGAACTCGCAGCAACTATCAAAAAGGTGCGCGATGCTGGTTACACAGTTCTACTGATCGAGCACGACATGTCACTGATTATGGGAATCTCAGATCGTGTAGTTGTTCTTGATTTCGGTACCAAGATTGCAGATGACATTCCATCTGTTGTACAAAATGATCCACGAGTTATCGAAGCCTATTTAGGAGTACCAGCAGATGCGTCTTGAAATTAAAGATCTGCACGTCCACTACGGCAAGATCGAAGCGATTAAAGGCGTTTCAGTTGTCGTAAACGAAGGTGAAATCGTAACTCTGATCGGCGCTAACGGTGCTGGTAAGACCACGATGCTTAAGACCATCTCAGGTCTGCGCCCAGTTACATCTGGCCAAATCATTTTCGATGGCAAAGATATTTCTAAGGTCCCAGCGCACGAGCGCGTTGACCTTGGTATTTCACAAGCACCTGAAGGTCGCGGAATTTTCCCAGGCATGACAGTTCTAGAAAATCTTGAGATGGGTAAATTCCACCGCAAGAATCGCAAAGCTGAAATGCAAGAAGACCTCGAAAAGGTTTATCACTTATTCCCACGTTTGAAAGAGCGCGTTAGCCAAGCTGGCGGAACTCTTTCCGGCGGCGAGCAGCAGATGCTTGCAATTGGCCGCGCACTTATGACTCGCCCGAAGGTACTGCTCCTTGATGAGCCTTCAATGGGTCTTGCTCCGCAGATGATCGCGAATATTTTCCGCATCATTACTGAAATCAATAAGACAGGCGTAACGATTCTGCTAGTTGAGCAGAATGCACAGCAAGCGTTACAACGTGCACACCGCGCTTATATTTTGGAAACTGGAAATATCGTTAAGGAAGCTAAAGCTTCTGATCTACTTAATGATCCAGCAGTACGCGAGGCATATCTCGGTACTGGCGCTCACTAACCAGATTTTCAATACTTAGTCGCGCTTAGCTAAAATAAAGCAGGTAATTCGCGCAGTACAAGTGCGTTCGCCTGCTTCATTAGAAATCACAACTTCGTAGCAGCACATTGTCTTGCCCAGAGAGATTGCTGTTGCAACGCCGGTCACAATTCCTTCAGTGGCAGACTTGTGATGAGTGGCATTGATATCTACGCCAACAATACGACGATCAGCACCTGCATGTAATTGAGTGCCGACAGAACCTAAACTCTCGGCCAATACAACATTAGCGCCGCCGTGTAACAAGCCCATCGGTTGGCGATTGCCAATAACTGGCATGGTTCCGACCAAGCGTTGCGGAGAAGCTTCAATGATTTCAATACCCATTTTGCTATCAAGTTCGCCACTGCCTCGAGTACGGATAGCTGCTAAATAATCGAAAGATTCGTTCTGCGTCATAGTCGGTGAGTCTAACGCTATCAACCTAAGATGAGCGCATGACTAAGCGCCTTTTGCTAATTGATGGCCACTCGATGGCTTATCGCGCTTTCTTCGCACTTCCAGCTGAGAATTTCACTACCGCTTCAGGCCAGCACACCAACGCAATTTATGGCTTTGCCACAATGCTGATCTCGCTACTTAAAGAAGAAAAGCCCACACACATTGCGGTGGCCTTTGACGTTTCGCGCAAGACTTTCCGAACTGAAATTTTTCCGGAATATAAAGCTAACCGCGCAAAGACCCCCGATGAGTTTCGTTCGCAGATGTCATATTTACATGAGCTAGTTGATTCATTTGGCATTACTCAATTCGAACGCGAAGGCTTTGAGGCCGATGACATTATCGCCACGATTGCAAAACAAGCTGAAGCCGATGGTTTTGAAGTAGCAATCTGTACGGGTGACCGCGATAGTTTCCAACTAGTTAATGACAAAACTACGGTTCTCTATCCAAAGCGCGGCGTAAGTGAAATGGCGCGCATGACTCCGGCTGCCGTAGAAGAGAAATATATGTTGACCCCTGCGCAGTATCCAGATTTCGCAGCACTGCGCGGAGACCCAAGTGATAACTTGCCATCAGTTCCAGGTGTTGGTGAGAAAACTGCAGCTAAATGGATTATCGAATTCGGGTCGCTAAAAGAGTTGCTCGATAAGGCAGATCAAGTACCTGGCAAAGCCGGCGAATCGCTGCGTGCCAATCTAGATTCCATTGCTAAGAACCGTGAACTAACTCAATTAATTCACGATGTTCCGATTGATCTTTCACTTACTGACTTAGCTTGGCAACCAATTGAAGAAAGCAAGATTGCTCCATTATTTGCTACTTTAGAATTTCGCACCTTGAAGGATCGTCTGGGACCCTTGCTGAATTCAAAGAGCGCCAAGAAAATCGAAGAACCGCTTGCGCTATTTGAGATCGCCGAAGAAATTACACCAGCTGCGGCAACCAAGAAGATCATGGCCGCGAAGAGTGAAATTGCAATGACGGTTGAAATTAAAGATGGCGCCGTAATCAATTACTCGGTCGCACTAGCCGGTGGTGAGACCTTCACCGTTAGTGGTGATCAATTTGGGCCTTGGTTAGCCGATGCCTCAATTCCGAAAATAATGCATGATGGTAAAGCAATAGCGCGGGCATATCCCGTTGCTGGCTTGATCTTTGATACTGAAATAGCCGCCTACTTAGTTAATCCAGGCGTTCGCAACCAAGATATTGCTTCCTTACTTGAGCGATGGGGAAGTGGCTCAACTGAAGTAAATGCCGCTGCACTATTCACGCTTCGTGATTCGCTCCAGAAAGAGTTGGATTCGCGATCACTTACCAAGTTATTCGTCGAACTCGAACTCCCTATCGCAAACTTATTGGCCCGCTTGGAAAACTCTGGCATCTGTGTTGATCAAAAAGAGTTGAATAAGTTAAAGGATTTCTTTGAAGGCGAAGTAGCTCGCGAAAGCAAAGCTGCTCATGAGGCAGCTGGACATGAGTTCAATGTGGCATCTCCTAAGCAACTACAAGTTGTTCTCTTCGATGAACTAAAGCTGCCG
>CAIXTG010000001.1 GCA_903922325.1 uncultured Actinomycetes bacterium | reverse complement strand
TTGCAGTACGTGATAATCATCTTCATCTTCACCAGGTGCATCAATATCGACATCGGCATAAAGCAAAGTGTCGCGCAACGCCTCAATGTCATTTCGAGATGAGATGCCTTCAAATCCCAACAATAAAATGCCGTTATGAACTCGCACTGAGTCAACAGTTAATGACTTACCACTATCTGTTTCAACAACTGCGCCCATTGCAAAACGGGTTGCAGCGTCGTCAGTACGAACTTCGATTGTGGCTTCGCCCAGGATTCCGTGCGCCTTACCTATCCGGCCCACGAGTAAACGCATGGTTAGCGGCTTAAATTAAGGGTTAACGAACCTCGTCAGCTTCAACCAGATCAACACGAATTGTGCGACCTGCGAGCGCGCTGACGACGGTACGAAGCGCCTTTGCGGTGCGGCCATTGCGACCAATTACCTTGCCGATATCTTCAGGGTTAACTCGAACCTCAAGTGTGGTTCCACGTCGGTGCGTTTTTTCCTTAACGACTACATCTTCGGGTGAATCAACGATTCCCTTAACTAAATGTTCTAGGGCTTCATCAATCATTTTTATTCAGCAGCCGCTTCTGTAGTTTCTGCTGGAGTTTCAACCACAGCTTCTGGAGTTTCAACTACATCTGCTGGTGCTTCGACTGCAACATCTTCAACTACTGGCTCGGACGCTGCTGGTGATTCTGGTTCAGAAACCTCAGAAACTGGGTTTGCCTTTGCAGCAAGCTTGTCTTGCGCCTTCTTCTTTAAAGTTGTGGCGCCTTCTTTTGGTTCATCCATTGCTTGTTTAACAGCGGCTTCGTAAGCAACGCTCTTAGCTGGCTTAGGTGCAGCAACGCGAAGTGTTCCTTCGGTGCCTGGAAGACCCTTGTGCTTCTGCCAATCGCCGGTAACTTTTAGAAGTGCTTCAACTGCAGCAGATGGCTGTGCGCCAACGCCTAACCAGTAAAGAGCACGCTCTGAGTTAACTTGAATTAGAGATGGTTCTTGCCCTGGAACGTAGCGACCAATTTCTTCAATTGAAAGACCGTTGCGAGCTTTACGAGCATCTGTAACAACGATACGGAAAAATGGGGTGCGGATTTTGCCCATGCGCATTAAACGAATTTTTGTAGCCAAGTAAGTATTACTCCTGTAAATGTATGTCGTGCCGGATTGCGCTTCAGCGGGGTGCGAAGCTAATCAAGAACGCGCTTTGGACTTAAGTAGTTCCAGGGATAGAGGGCCCTGTCACAGGGGGCTAATCTTGCCAGTTTCAGGCTCAGATACGAAATCGAGCGGGCGCCTAGCCCTGCTCCTCGGCTGCGCGTTTAGCGGGGTTTCCAGAGCGGGATTTCTTCTTGGGCGGCTGATTGCCCTTCTTTGGGGAGCTCATACCTGGGATCGCAGCCCCTGGCGGCAAGCCCATTCCAGCCGGCATACCCGTAGGAACTTTGCCATTGCGCATCTGCTTCATCATTTTCTGGGCCTGAGTAAATCGCTCAACCAATGAATTAACTTCAGATACTTGGCGACCGCTACCCGCTGCAATGCGAGCACGACGCGAACCATTTAGAACTTTTGGATCGCGGCGCTCAGTTGGCGTCATCGATTGCACGATTGCTTTGGTGCGCACGATTTCAGATTCATCGAAGTTTTCGATCTGCTTTTTCATCGCACCGGCGCCAGGCAACATGCCCAAAATCTTGCCCATTGAACCCATTTTCGACATCGCCGAAATCTGCTCTAGGAAATCTTCGAGCGTGAAGTCATCGCCACGTGCAAACTTTTCTTCCATCTTCGCAGCGCCTTCGCCACTAAATGCTTTCTTAGCTTGTTCGGCCAAAGTTGCAACATCGCCCATTCCCAAAATGCGTGAAGCCATACGATCTGGATGGAATAAATCGAAGTCCGCTAATTTTTCACCGGTAGAAGCAAACATAATTGGCTTGCCAGTTTGCGTAACAATCGAAAGCGCAGCACCACCTCGTGCGTCACCATCTAACTTGGTCAGCACTACCCCATCGAAACCCACACCATCTTGAAATGCTTGCGCAGTTCGCACAGCATCTTGGCCTGTCATAGCATCGACAACAAAAAGAATTTCATCGGGTGATATTGCATCGCGAATATTTTTTGCTTCTTGCATTAACTCTTCATCAACACCAAGACGACCAGCAGTATCAACAATTACAATGTTATGTAATTTAGCTTTGGCAAAAGCAATACCTTCGCGCGCAACTTCAACTGGATTGCCAACCCCATTACCTGGCTGCGGCGCAAACACTGGGATACCGGCGTTCTGACCAACAACTTGTAATTGGGTTACCGCATTTGGGCGTTGTAAATCTGAAGCAACCAAGATCGGGGTATCGCCCTGGTCGGCAAAATATCTTGCTAGTTTTCCGGCCAGAGTTGTTTTACCGGCACCTTGCAGACCAGCCAACATGATTACTGTTGGGGCTACTTTTGCTAAGCGAACTCGACGAGCTTGGCTGCCGAGCAATTCAACTAGTTCTTTGTTAACGATTTCAAATATCACTTGGGCTTGGTTGGCGCCCGCTTGTAGATCCGTTAAGGCTGCTTTCGCCTGAACTTCAATTTTGCTTACAAAATCTTCGACGACCGATAACGCTACGTCGGCATCAAGTAAAGCTTGTCGAATCTCTTGGCAAACATTTGAGATATCTGAATTAGATAACTTTCCACGTGATCGCAGCGATGCAAATGCATTGCTGAACCGATTGCCAAGAGACTCGAACATAGCCTCATCTTACTTACAACTTAGGAACTAGCTAAATTGCTTCTGAACCTCGCTCGCCGGTGCGCACGCGAACCACTTCCTCGACTGGCGTTGTCCAAACTTTGCCATCACCGATCGAACCAGTCGAAGCTGCCTTAACTATTACTCCGACCACGGAATCAGAGTCTTCGTCATCGACAAGAACTTCAACTCTTACCTTTGCAATTAGATCAACCTTGTACTCAGCACCGCGATAAACCTCGGTGTGACCACGCTGGCGACCAAAGCCACTTGCCTGTGAAACTGTGATGCCCTTTACGCCAAACGCTTCAAGAGCATCCTTAACCTCTTCCAACTTATGAGGCTTCAAAATTGCTGTTACTAGTTTCATATTAAGGAACCTCCACGAGTTGAACCGGACATTTCATATGCAGATTCGGCATGTTCATTGAAGTCGACGCCTTCTAATTCAGATTCCTTGGTAACACGGAATCCAATCGTCTTTTCAATTGCCAGACCGATTATCAAAGTAGCCAAGAAGGAGTAACCGGCAACCATGGCAACCGCAAGTGCTTGCTTACCAAGGAGCGCGGATCCACCACCGTAGAACAAGCCATCAAGACCAATGCTGTTAACAGCACTTGATCCGAATAGTCCGATTGATAGTGAGCCCCAGATTCCACCAACTAAGTGCACGCCGACAACGTCTAACGAATCATCGAAGTTAAATAGATACTTCATGCCAACTGCGACAGAGCAGATAACACCGGCGAGGAAGCCAATAACAACCGCTGCCCAAGGTGCGACGAACGCACATGCTGGCGTAATTGCAACTAAACCAGCTACTGCACCAGATGCGGCGCCAAGAGTTGTTGCATGACCGTTGCGAACTTTTTCAACAAAGATCCAGCCGATTAGTGCCGCTGCTGCAGCTACTTGGGTATTTAGGAAAGCTAAACCAGCGATTCCATTTGCACCTAGTGCTGAACCAGCGTTAAAGCCGAACCAACCGAACCAAAGTAGTCCAGCGCCAAGCATTACCAAAGGCAATGAGTGTGGACGCATTGATTCTTTGCGCCATCCAACGCGCTTTCCCAGAACTAAAGCAAGTGCTAAACCAGCAGCACCTGCGTTAATGTGAACTGCGGTACCGCCCGCGAAATCTTGTACCCCTTTGGCAGCTAGATAACCAGCTCCAGTTACGACATCGCCAACCTTGTTGCCGAATGCAAATACCCAGTGTGCAACTGGCAAATAAACCCCGGTTGTCCAGATCGCAACAAAGATTGTCCACGGAACAAACTTTGCACGATCAGCAATTGCACCTGAAATAAGTGCTGGTGTAATAATCGCAAACATTAATTGGAATGCTGCAAAAACTAGGAGTGGAATCGGATATTCGCCACCGTTATTAGCTACTGCGCCAACTTGATTTCCTAAATCGGAAATTTTGATTGCGCCATACCAGGCAGACTTTCCATCGGCGCCGAAAGCCAATTCAAAGCCGTAGATAACCCAAATGATGCTGACAATGCCAACTGTGGCCATTGACATCATCATCATATTTAAAACGCTTTTTGTGCGGACCATGCCGCCATAGAAAAATGCGAGGCCAGGAGTCATTAGCAAGACCAATGCAGAACTTGCCAACATCCAAGCGGTATCACCAGTACTAATATCCATGAATAATCACTTTCGAAGAGTTTCGCGATTCTCGCCTTTGAGATGGCGGTAATCTCTCTCAAATGGATTACAGGAATTCACCCGAAATGTTACGTGGGCGTTAAAAGATCAGGTTATTCAGCGTCCAAAATGCCAGTTATGTAAATTTCCGGGTCAAAAGGCGTCAGATCGCCTATGGCCTCCCCCGTACCGATCCATTTAATCGGCAGATCGAGATCGTGCTCAATCGCGAGGGCAATTCCGCCTCGTGCACTGCCATCTAGTTTAGTTAAAACAATGCCAGTAACTTCAACTGCCTCTGAAAATAATTTCGCTTGGCTCAAACCATTCTGACCAGTCGTGGCATCAACTACTAACAGCACTTCATTTACTGGAGTTACTTTTTCAATTACTCGTTTAATTTTTCCAAGTTCGGCCATGAGGTCTGCTTTGTTCTGCAATCTGCCCGCCGTATCAATTACTAAATATTGATATCCATCAGCTTTGGCTTTAGTAGCGCTATCAAATGCAACTGCTGCTGGTTCGCCATTTGGTTTTCCAGTAATAACAGTTAGCCCGATGCGAGTTGCCCAAGTTTGTAATTGTTCAACGGCTGCTGCACGAAAAGTATCAGCTGCTCCTAATAAAACCCGGTTACCTGAATTTGAAACATTTGCGGCAAGTTTCGCCACTGAAGTTGTCTTGCCGGTTCCATTAACACCGATAACCAAAATAGTAGTTAAACCGGTTTCGGAAATAGCTAATGCGCGCGGCTTAGAACTAAGCAGTGCAGTTAAAGCTTCACGAATAGCCTCAATTGGTTCTTCCGATTTACTTTTCTTTGCAGTTGCCAGAATGACATCGGTTAAAGATGCGCCTAAGTCAGAGGCAATTAATTCAGCATAAAGCTCATCCCAATCAGCAGCAGTTACCGACGAAGTGCGAGTGACTTTGGCGAGAAACTTTTTGAAGAAGCCCATGTTTAACGGCGCCTATACATCTCTACTTATTCGTTATTTGATTCGCGCAGACGTTGCGAGATTACTTCAGTTACACCGTCACCACGCATGGTCACGCCATAAAGAGCATCCGCAATTTCCATTGTGCGCTTCTGGTGAGTAATGATGATTAGCTGCGATGTTTCGCGCAATTCTTCAAGCACGCCTAATAGGCGGCCTAAGTTGGCATCATCGAGGGCTGCTTCAACTTCGTCCATTACGTAGAACGGACTTGGGCGCGCCTTAAAGATCGCAATCAACATAGCAACGGCAGTTAGCGACTTTTCGCCGCCCGAAAGCAGCGATAGACGCTTAATGCGCTTTCCAGGTGGGCGAGCTTCAACATCGACACCACTGTTTAACAAGTCATCGGGGTTGGTCAGAATCAAGCGACCGTCGCCACCAGGGAATAAGCGCGCGAAGATGGTTTCGAAGTGTTCAGCCGTTGCTTCGAAAGCTTCCATGAAGATCTGCTGAACTCGATCATCAACTTCTTTCACGATATCCAGGAGATCTCTACGAGTGTTCTTCAAATCTTCGAGTTGTTCAGCTAAGAACTTCAAACGCTCTTCGAGTGAGGTGTATTCCTCGAGTGCCAGCGGATTGATCTTGCCGAGCAAGGTAAGTGAACGCTCTGTTGCGGCCAATCGCTTCTCTTGTTGATCACGACGATATGGGATTAGTTCAGTTGTAATAATTTCGCCGGCTTCATTTTCAATAAAGGTTGGCACATCATTATCTGGGCCATACTCACGAACTAGAGTTTCCACATCAATACCAAGTTCTTCAACGGCCTTGCCTTCGAGTTGCTCAATACGCATACGTTGTTCCGCGCGTGCAATTTCATCTTTATGAACACTAGATGTAAGAATTTCAAGTTCGGCAGTTAGTTCGCGATTACGAGCACGGGCTGAAAGCGTTTCACCTTCGCGAATGGAACGTGCTTCTTCAAGTGCGGCGCGTTCGGTCGCTGCC